>JAJQAR010000012.1 GCA_021203705.1 Prevotella sp.
ATTATATCCCTCTTGTACTTTCTTTTTTCCAAGTTTTAATGTTACATTATTAGCATTAGCAGTTGTCATACTTGAAGACTGCATCAAATTAACCATACCATCTCTATTAACATGTATAAACACTGATCCCTTTAATAAGTGATCCTTGTTTCTGGGAAGTAGTGCTTTATCTTTAAAATCCTTATCATTAAGCTTATCAAGAATACGCTTCTATTCCTTTTTGTCGGTAATGCGTTCAAGTGTTCTTGGAGCATCACTTAAATCATCCGCAACTATATTACTGTCTATTATTGCGGTTGCCCATAAGAAATGATCATACTGATTTTTATCGAGATTACCATTTTCATCCCAAGGATTGGGAATAGTTGTATGGTATGTATCATTAGCTTCTTTTACAAAAGCTTCAATTTTGGATAAATTCTTTCTAACAGCTACCGGATCCCCAGTATCAATACCTTCTTTCTTACACTTATCAAACACATAAGATGTAGCATCAATCTTGTCTTTATTTAATTCCGGGGTAATTAATCCATTTGCTTTAGCGGTTAAGTCTATAGGTAAAACAGCGTAATATACCTAAGCACCATCGAGTAAAACTCCTTCAGCATTCACACTGTCGATTCGCTTTCCCCCCATAGAAATATTATACTTATCTGCTATATAACCATATTCTCCTGTTAAAGCTGTTGCTAGCGTAGATAATCCATTTAAAAGATTACCACTCTTGTCTGTGAATGTACTGTAGTGTACTTGTGTATTAAAACCACCAACACCTCCAGGAACAACAGTGGCTGATTGTTGACCTGTCTGACCTGTAAGTAAGAAGTATGGCGATTTCCACTTAATATTATCCAGCTCTCCTTTACCTGTTGTACTCCCACTCCCACTCTTACCACTCTTATCAAATGACCATATCTCACTCTTAGTTACTTTACTACCACTGAGTAAATACTGGAGAACAAACTCCTTAGTAGCTTTATCAATATCCTCAGTCTTGGTTGCTCCAGTCTTATAAGCAATCCAAGTCTTCATCTTGGATGGGAGTGTTCCAGCAATTGTGGTGACTACCTACTGTAATTGTTCTAAATTATTAGAACTGTCTTGTCTAAGACTTGTTCTGCCCTCATTTATAGCACCCTAAAGCAGCTTGGCTTGTTCTTCTGGAGTTAAATTCGTTAAACTAGCAATATACTCATTTACAGTCATATTCTGAGACACTTTCGTCTCTCCAACATTAGCCTTAGCCTTATCAATGGCTTCTATTACAGAATTATATCCAACTCCATTCTCAAGTACATTGATCATTACTGTATTATTGGCACACTCAGGATATTCTCTTCTTAATTGTGCTATATCCGAATTAGTAACTACCCGATATTTACCACCCTTTATCTCATCCAATGAGGCATTAGTAAGTCTTCCCTTAGAATCAAACACAATAAACGACCCATCCTGAGCAATGGCAGGTTCTCCTAAAGAATCCGCCTTAATTGCCTCAGAATAAGCGGTATCAAATCTTTTCTTATCTTGATTAGCTTTTTTTATCTGATATAATGAGCTTATATATAAAGAAGCTAAATCTTGTGAACTTATCCCTTCCGAGATCTCAGCGAATGTCTCCTATAAATTACCTGAAATGGTGGACATATCACTGGGCAGACCATCCATACCAGCCAACATCTTAAAGAAGTCAGACTGGGTTAATTCTCCAGTATCCCTGACCCCCTTGGATGATGATTGTGTGGTTGCAGCCTGTCTCTATCCTCCTATATTAAGGGTAGTTCCTGAGGAGAAATAACTTGACAGATCTCCCCCTTGCTGAAACTTTGGTATTATCTTCATTTATATATTTTATTTAGAATTACCGCAGCCCTATAATTTAATCTGCCTCCGTGTTTGGCTGATGAAGCAGTACCTGTACCAGTACTTGTAGTAGTACTTGTACTAGTTGGCTTGATGGTATTAGATTGACTAAGACCACTTATATAATTATTCCAACCTTCACTAAGGTCATCAAACACGTGGGTATCAAATTTAGGTGCGTGGAACATATTAAATTGCTTAGAGTTCGTTAGCGCAAGTACCTTATTATCAATCGTTCTCACTTGATCCCAGTACCATTTATAAACGTCATCATCAAGCTCTGTAAGTTTAGTCTTACCAGTGGCTTTAAGTAAGTTGTCTTTAAGCTAACTTTTAAGACTGGAGCTATAAGAGTTTAAGTAAGAGGTATTAGCAGTTTGCCATTTGTCTTTTAACTAAGATGTCTCCTATCCAAGCCAATTAGCAACTGTATTACCTATATTCTCAACCACCTCAGCATTCTTCTTAATCTTGCTAGCTTCTACTTGCTTGTTATATAAGCGGTTATTCCAGATATTCTCCCTGTTTTTATTGGCAACCGCATTTCGTATTTGGGCATTTTCTTTTTCCTGTTGGAATGCCAGTTCTCTTGTCTGTTGGATTCTCTGATTATCCAGTATATCACCCTTGATTTGCTCATCCAGAGCCTTTGAGTTAGCGTCTAATAAGAAAGCCCTGTTCTGATCAGCATCCGATGTAAGATTACTACCTAAAGCCGCTTTAATCACACCTCCTTGCTTATGGTAACCCAAGCTACGTAATTTAGCCGCATTTCTGTAATAAGCGTTTTTCCCGGCATAATCACCATACACATTACGATGAATCCCCCAGGGTTGTTCTATCAATGGAGACATTTTTAATGTCTTGGCTGCTTTATTATTAGCACGTATCAAATTAGCCTGTCCTAATAAATAAGGAGCAAACTAACTTGTATAAGCCCCTATTCTTCCCCATTTATTTGAAGACTTTGGATCTTGTGGTGAGGTGTATATAGGATTGTATTTTGGACCTTCTGGTGGCTTTTGACCAGTTGCATCTTCTTTCTTTTTTTCATCGGGATTTTGGGTGGCAGATTCATCCTTTTCCCAGTACTGTATATTTTGTAAAGGATTGTTCTTATTTGTTTGAACCTTGCCTTTTTTATGCCAACCAGTAGTATCAGTTATAAGTTTTCCACTTGTGTCTACATTTCTTATAATAGGAAACATAAAATGCCACCAACCGTTTAACTGGTCTTCTCTCGCTCCTTTGCCATTTACATTAGCTGTATTAGTAAATATCCAATCATTTAAGCTATCAGCGTTAATTTCGGTATTTTCATCAAGAGTTGAGATGTCCTTTCCTAATATACCACGTTCTTTTAATTCTGCAATAAGCTTATCACCCTGTTTATTATCATTGGCAACTTTGTACAAATCAAGTAAAGCACTTTTTTGACGCTTATTTCTTTCTGCGTGACCCTCATCATTTTCAGGACCTTTCAAAAAAGTACTAGTAGCTTTATAAGCATCAGAGTTTTCAATATTCTGCTAAACTTCCTATTTGTTATAATCTTTTCCATAATTATATCCCGTACTTCCAAACTTATACGGATAAGCTTCTGTTGTTGGTATCTAGTGATTCTTGCCATACCAATATTTAGT
>JAJQAR010000337.1 GCA_021203705.1 Prevotella sp.
TGCAAGAACCGAGTAGTCGGTCTTTGGAAGAACCGAGTAGTCGCTCTTTGCGGTCCCTCGTACGACCCGTCTTCGCCACGCTTCTTGGTCTCTTCGCTCTTCTCGCACTGTATTCGTGCAGCGAGACTAAGAACCTCGCCGAGGACGAGCAGCTCTATGTGGGCATCAAGCAGGTGGCTTACGACAAGTACCTGCCCAAGGAAGACATCGACTACGACTCGGTGGGGGTGATAACGGCTGTGGCTAACGCTTACACCTCGGTAAGCTCGCTGCTGCAAGGCGGGTTCGACGGCAAGAAGCCATTGACGAAGGCGGAGAAGGACTCGATAGCGGCGCTGAAGAAGCAGGACAAGGACGCTTACTCCCTTGCCAAGTCGGAGGTGCAAGGAGTGCTGTCCAAGGCTCCGAACAACTCCCTTATGGGCTCGTCCTACCACCGCTTCCCCCTGCCCTTCGGGTTGTGGATATACAATAAGTACGTCTACAGGGACAGCCGTTGGGCTAAGTGGATGCTGAACACCTTCGGTGCTAACCCCATCTACATCACCACTGTTAACCCCAAGGTCAGGGCGCAGGTGGCGGAGAGCACGCTGAGGAACTATGGCTATTTCCACGGCACAGCAAGCTACGAGACCATACAGCAGAAGAACCCCAAGAAGGCGAAGGTGAGCTACGAGGTGCACCCTGGCGACTTGTTCCGCCTCGACACGATAGAGTACCAGCAGTTCCCCGCCTTCGCCGACACCATCATCAAGTACTCGATGCACAAGTCCTTGCTCAGGCAGGGCGACCCCTTCAACGTGCCTAACCTCGACAGCGAGCGCACGAGGCTCAGTGATATGTTCCGAGACCACGGATATTACTACTTCCAGCCCTCGTATATCACCTACCGAGCCGACACTCTTATGCGTCCCCTCTACGTGCAGCTTCAGGTGCGCCCCTCCGCCGATATGCCCGACGAGGCTGGGCGGCAGTACTACATAGGCAAGACGCACATCAACCTCTACGCCAACAACGCCACTGAGCTTACCGACAGCGTCGACCGAGGGCTTATCTCGATGTCCTATAGCTCGGTGAAGGGCGTCGCCCCCTTGAAGCTGAAGTCGATGATACACTATATGCGCTACCGCAAGGGTGACCTCTACAACTACACGGCTCAGCAGAAGGTGCAGGAGAACATTGCCAACATGGGTGTCTTCTCGATGCTCAGCATGCAGTACGTGCCAAGGGACTCTACCGCTGACTGCGACACCCTTGACGTGGTGATTAACGCACGTCTCGACAAGCCTTACGACGTTGAGTTCACTGGCAACGTGGCGAGCAAGAGCAACGGTCTCATCGGTCCTGGTGCTACGTTCAGCATGTCGAGGTCTAACGCTTTCCGCGGGGGAGAGAAGGTGAGCCTCGACCTTAAGGGCAGTTACGAGTGGCAGACGGGAGCGCAGATGAAGGGCAACGGGCAGGTGATAAACAGTTATGAGTACGGTGTAGGGCTTAACCTCCAGTTCCCTCGCCTTACGATGCTCACCCTCGGCAAGCCGCTCAACCGCAGAGCCAAGACAAGCACCACGTATAAGATAGAGGCTAACTGGCAGAACCGCTCCAACTACTACGGGCAGGTGACCTTCGGTGCTCGCCTTGTCTACACATATCAGCGCAAGGCTACCGTCAAGCACGAGATAGTGCCCTTCCGCCTCGACTACAACGTGCTGATGCACACCACTGCCCGCTTCGACTCCATTGTAGACAACAATCAGGCTCTCTATGTGTCCTTGCGCAACCAGTTCGTCCCTTCCGCCCAGTACACACTCTCTATGACCAGTCGCCCCACAGCACGCAACCCACGCACGTTCACCCTCGTGGTCAAGGAGGCGGGCAACATCACCAGCGGTGTGTACAAGCTCTTCGGGCAGGACTGGAAGAAGGAGGGCAAGCACCTCTTCGGCGTGCCTTTCGCCCAGTTCCTCAAGGTGACAGCAGAGTACACCAACCAGTTCAAGATGGGGGCGACGAACACTTACCTCGTGGGTCGCATCTTCGGGGGTGTAGTGCTTAGCTACGGCAACAGTACAGCCGCGCCTTACAGCGACCTCTTCTCCGTTGGCGGAGCAAACAGCATACGCGCCTTCGGGGTGAGGAGCATCGGCCCGGGCAGCTACAACCCTAAGGGTTCTGCCTACAGCTACATCGACGAGCTGGGAGACATGAAGCTGGAGGTTAACCTTGAGTACCGCTTTCCTCTGGTGGCGAGCCTCTACGGCGCTCTCTTCGTCGACGCGGGCAACGTGTGGCTTATGAAGCCCGACGGCAGTCGCACTGGAGGTGCGTTCAACATAAAGACATTCGGCAAGGAGCTGGCACTCGGCACAGGCTTCGGCTTGCGCTACGACCTTGACTTCCTTGTCATCCGCTTCGACATAGGGGTGGGCATCCACTCGCCCTACGACACAGGCGTGAGCGGCTACTACAATATGACCAAGTTCGGCAAGTCCCTTGGCTATCACCTTGCCGTAGGCTATCCGTTCTAACCTAATATTCACTACCTTTGCCACGTGCTAACCTAACCAACTAACCAATACAACTATGAAACCTACACTATTCCTACTTGCTGCCGGCATGGGCAGCCGCTACGGTGGACTGAAGCAGCTCGACACCCTTGGACCTCAGGGACAGAGCATCATGGACTACAGCATCTACGACGCCATACAGGCTGGCTTCGGCAAGATTGTCTGGGTCATCAGGCGTGACTTCGAGGAGCAGTTCCGCACGCAGATACTCAGCAAGTACGAGGGGCACATCCCCTGCGAGCTCTGCTTCCAGAGCCTCGACGCACTGCCCGAGGGCTTCAGCGTGCCTGAGGGAAGGCAGAAGCCTTGGGGCACCAACCACGCCGTGCTGATGGGCAAGGGCGTGATAAACGAGCCCTTCGCCGTGCTTAACTGCGACGACTTCTACGACCGTGACGCTTTCCGTGTGATGGCTAAGTTCCTCTCCGAGCTGCCTGAGGGAAGCAAGGGAAGGTACGCCATGGTGGGCTTCCGTGTGGACAACACCCTCAGCGAGAGCGGCACCGTGAGCCGTGGCATCTGCGAGAACGACGAGAAGACGCACCACCTCACCTCTGTGGTAGAGCGCACGAAGATAGAACGTCACGAGGGGCAGGTGCAGTACCTCGACGACAACGGCGAGTGGGTGAGCATCCCTGACACCACTCCCGTCTCGATGAACTTCTGGGGCTTCACGCCCGACTACTTCGAGCACAGCGAGCAGTACTTCCGCCAGTTCCTGAGCGACCCGAAGAACATCAGCAACCTGAAGAGCGAGTTCTTCATCCCCTTGATGGTCGACCACCTAATCAAGACCGGGCAGGCCACCTGCGAGGTGCTTGACACCACCAGTAAGTGGTTCGGCGTGACCTACCCCGAAGACCGCCCGGAGGTGGTAGCGAAGCTCGCGGAGCTGCACAAGCAGGGGCAGTATCCCGACAATATGTTCTAAGCTCTCCC
>JAJQAR010000170.1 GCA_021203705.1 Prevotella sp.
TAAAAATCATGAAAAAATTAAACCTATTGAAATGGGGCTTCCTCTGCCTCTTTTGTGCACTTACTACGGTAGTTGGTGCGACGAAGTATGATTGTTATTGGGCCAACAGCACAGCAGTCCAGAGTACAGATGACTTCTTCACAATCACCGATGGTTCTGTAAAAACTGGTGATACGTATGGAACAGTAACATATAACAATACAACCTATGACACCTGTCTCCAATTCGAATCTAGCACTTCAATCAGTTTCAACACCACAGAAGCGAATATGACTATGACACTTATTTTTAGTTCAAAAGATACTAACCACAACATGCGAATAGATGATAAAAATGATTCTTCCGCAAAGCAAACAGCAACCGCAGTATATGATACAGACGGTACAACAGTGCTTTATTATGAGTTGACCTGCACATTTGAAACGGCAGGCACTCATACTATATATAAGGCAGACAAAGTTTATCTTTTCTACATAAGCGTTGAATCCTCAAGCTCCGATGGCACCGAAGATGGCACTGTCGATAATTCTGGCTCCGGCACTGATGATGGCGATGACACCGTTACTACAATTGGCTCCTTCACCGAGTGCTATTTCACTGATAGTTCTACTAAGGAAGGTACAAACAATGATTTGATTTTAATTAATAATTCCAACAGCAACTATTCAAAAGATAAAGGAACGGGAACCTATAATGAGAATGAATACACTTATTGCCTCAAGATGGAAAGCAGTACTACTATATCATTCACCACAACGGAAAATATGACGCTGACATTAGTATTTGGAGACAGTTATACTGGTTCTTCCTCTGAAGTAATAATAAATGATGATACAGTAAGTCCTGAAACTGGAACAAATATTTACACAACTACCCTTGCAGCAGGAGATTATACTATAAAAAAGGGTAGTAACTCATCTACTTTCTTGTTCTATATCTCCCTCTCCCCTATAACAGATCAAGACGACAACAACGGTGATAGCACTGGCAACGAAACCACATCTCTCTCTATTGCCGTTTCTCCTAACGCTCAGAGTGAGGAAGATACAATGTCCGAATTTAGCGAGATCACAGTCTCCATTGAGGGCACCGATATCCTGCTCGACAACGACAAATTGTCCGACTTCTCCATCTATCAAATGGGACAGGGGATTCTTGAGACTACTATAAGCTCAACTTCTAAAGAGGAAAGCAATGGCTCTACAATCTATACTTTAACGCTCAGTGAGACATTGGCTGACGCTGGTGCTGCTTATACTTACACTATCCCCGCAGGTCTCTTCTATACCGAAAGCGGCTCCGCAAACGTGGAGACTACTGGTAAAGTTTACATTCAAGAAGGCGGACTGAATGTCCTTGATTTGACTTTCGACCCCGCAAGTGGCTCTACCGTTTCTGGTAGTTTGAGCTCTATCATGGTTAGCTGCGACGAACAATACTATCTTGCGGCAGGCAGCAACGATTTCACAATTTATAAAGATGGTGAACTAATTACTGATGTTTCTGCTGATGCTGAATACGGTGATGAGGAATATGAATATGTGATTACTTTTGATCCGGCTCTTACCGCAGGCTCTTACTCAATTGTTATCGGGGCTGGTATGTTTACTGCCAGTGATGATAGTTACACTGATGTTGCTACTAACAACGAAATAACCCTTTCTTACACTGTAACGGCAAGTGATGAGAATAATGAAGGGGATACTGAGGAAGTGTCTAACGAAGGTTGCTTGTATTCAACCAGCTTCACAGAGTGGCCAACTATTGACCGTACAGCAGACGGTACTCAAAATGCTGTTACCACTGACATCACAAACGAGGATTTGATTTTCACTTTCTTCGGTGTAGGTGTTGATCCAACAGGTGAGCAGACTAAGTTCACGCCTGAGACAAGTACTGGTTACATGGTAACAGCTAAATACAGGGCTGAAGAAGATGTTACTGAGGATGACGGTACTGAGTTCACCGAAGGCTCGCCTTACGTTTTGACAAGTGCCCTCAATTCTATCACGAAGATTATCTTCACACAGGGTGCGACAGGCAATAGCCGTGGTATCAAGATCTCCGTGAAAGGTGTTGACGAGGACGGCAATGCCGATGATGATTGGGTTGTTCTATATAACCAATATATCGACAAATCCGAAAATGCCATTTCTACATCAGGTAATGGCAAGGCTGCAACTGATACCGTAGAAGTCAACCGTACCAACTGTCAGATACTGTTCGAGTCTATGGAAAATACTCAGAACGCTTACATTACTGACCTCTACATCTACGGAGATACAACCGTTGTGCCAACAACCGGATCTTCTCCTTACTCTTTATCCGTAGCAGAGGACGGCACCACTGTTAACAGCCTCTCAACGATAACCGTTCAGATTGATAATCCTGGCGACGACGACTATATCCAAGTTGATTGGGATGAAGTAGATATATCTGACATCCAGGTTTATTCATTAGATGAGGATGGAGAAATTGACGATGTCGCTGCTGTTGCTGATGACTTCGACCTGATTGAAGAAGGTGATGAAGAAGAAGGTACATTGCATACTGTTGGCTACACTTTCACTTTGAATGAAACCATTAAAACTGCCGGCACTTATATGATTTATATACCAGCTATCTTCCAGTGCGGCGACGACGGTACACTGTCTGACGCTATTACCGCTACCGTTTATGTAAGCTCAACCGACGGCATCAACAGTGTTTCCCTCCACGCCACCGCCAACGACCGCTTCTACAACCTCAGCGGCCAGCGAGTCACTTCCCCTTCACGCGGTATCTACATCCTCAATGGCAAGAAAGTCCTCGTTAAATAACGTATCAAAAATAACGTACTGATAAATCGCGCTTAAATAAAAAAGGTTGATTTGCATGGTGCAAATCAACCTTTTTTATTTTATCTCCCATTCTTCATTTGAATACATTCGGCTTGCCGCATCGAATTCTCAATTGTCAATTCTCAATTGCGCCAACGGCGCATCCCTCTCCTCAAAAAAATTGCTATTTTTATAATTTTTGAACAAGTAGTTGATTTATTACAAAAAAAGCTCTAACTTTGCAACAAGACCAGAATATGAAATGGAAAAGAAGAAATTCAAGCTGGCTTTATTAAAGGAAGCACGTGACTTTCTTAAAGAACTGCCCCAAGCTGTTAACAAGAAAATATTTTATAAAAAACAAAATCCAAATAATATGAAAAAGGTGGGAAATTTAGAATTGTATAGTTTTGAGGAAGTCAAGGACGATATAATCGGGGAAGTAGGTTCTCCAGAAAGAGATGAGTATGAGCGTGAAGTTACAGAAACTTTACAAGCATACGAAAAAGAAGAGTCCGAAAAACGGCATCGATACGACAAACCGCAGGTTAATGCTTCTTTCATCTCAAAATGATTAAAGTGATTGTGTATTTTTGCATTGAACAAATTGAATAACTATAATGTGTGAGTATGCTGAAATAGAAAATATCAGGCTCTCCAATGGCAAGACCGTTAAGGAAATAAATG
>JAJQAR010000375.1 GCA_021203705.1 Prevotella sp.
TCTACCCTGAGTACCTTATCAAGGCTATTATAACAGAGGATATCGACAAAATGGAGGCTCTTGGTATCTATGAGGTGGCACCAGAGGACTTCGCTTTGGCAGAGTTCGTGGACTCTTCCAAATTGGAGCTTCAGTCTATTGTCAGCCAGGGTCTTGACATGCTGAGAAAGGAAAATGCGTAATATAATAAAAGTTTTTTAGTCATGTTACGAAATTATTTAGATAAGATAAAGCCGACCTTCGAAAAGGGAGGCAAACTGCACTGGCTCAATAGCTTCTATGAGGGCATGGAATCGTTCATGTTCGTGCCTAACACAACGGCAAAGAGCGGTGTGAACATTCACGATGCAATCGACTCGAAACGTATTATGAGTGTTGTGGTGATAGCACTCATCCCGGCGTTGCTTTTCGGTATGTACAATGTGGGCTATCAGAACTATCTTGCCGCAGGAACTCTCTCTGATGCTTCGTTCATAGAGATATTTGTCTATGGCCTTTTGGCTGTTTTACCAAAAATCATAGTCAGTTATGTAGTAGGATTAGCAATTGAGTTCGCCTGGGCACAGATGAAAGGCGAGGAAATTCAGGAGGGCTTCTTAGTAAGTGGTATTATCATTCCGATGATTATCCCTATCAACTGTCCGCTTTGGATTCTTGCTATCGCCGTTGCATTCTCCGTAATCTTCGTTAAGGAGATTTTCGGAGGCACAGGCATGAACATCTTCAATGTGGCTCTTGCCGCACGTGCTTTTCTGTTCTTCTCCTACCCTACTAAGATGAGCGGTGATACCGTCTGGGTTGCCAACGACACGATCTTCGGTTTGGGCAACACCCTGCCCGATACGTTCACTGAGGCCACACCATTGGCACAGATTGCAACAGATTCTGATGTTTCCACATCATTATGTGATATGTTCTGCGGTTTCATCCCTGGTTCAATAGGTGAGACAAGCGTTATCGCAATAGCAATCGGCGCTATCATCCTTTTAGTTACCGGTATTGCAAGTTGGAAGTCAATGCTTAGCGTATTCATCGGCGGTGGTCTGATGGCTGCACTGTTCTCTGCTCTTGGTCTTACGTCTATCCCTTGGTATGAGCACCTTATATTAGGCGGCTTCTGCTTCGGTGCTGTTTTCATGGCTACCGACCCGGTAACATCGGCACGCACAGAGTCAGGCAGATGGGTTTACGGTATTCTCATCGGTATTGTAGCTGTTGTGATACGTGTGATGAACCCAGGCTATCCAGAGGGCATGATGCTCGCTATCCTTCTTATGAATATGTTTGCTCCACTTATTGATTATTGTGTAGTGCAGCGTAACATCTCTGCAAGGGCAAAACGAACTACTGTTAAATGAAAAGGAGGTATATCATGGCAAAATTAAATACAAATTCAAACGTATATACGGTACTTTATTCAGTAGTTATCGTTATTGTCGTTGCCTTCCTGTTGGCTTTCGTATCAAGTTATCTGAAACCGAAACAGGACATTAACGTGGCTCTTGATAAGAAAAAGCAAATCCTCGCTGCTTTGAACATCCGTGACCTCTCTGATGCTCAGGTGGAACAGAAGTACAATGAGGTGATTATGAGTGATGATATTATAGACGAACAAAACAATCTTGTGGCTCAAGGTTCACAAGGAGGTGAGAATGTAGGTTTCAAACTCGGCAGTGCAGACTACAAGGAAGGCAAGTTGGCTGTTTATGTGTGCAAGGTAGACGGCAATACAAAATATGTAGTTCCTGTTTACGGCATGGGCCTCTGGGGACCTATCAGTGGTTACATCGGTATTGACGATGACAAGTGTACTCTCTATGGCGCATATTTCACCCACGAGAGTGAGACTGCCGGCTTAGGTGCTGAGATAAAGGACAACAAGCAGTGGCAAGCACAGTTCCAGGGCAAAAAGCTCTTCAAAGACGGCGTTGAGGGCATTGCTCTTGAGGTGGTTAAGAAGAATGAGGTGAAAGATGCTACCGTGCAATGTGACGCTGTTACGGGAGCTACTCTTACTTCAAACGGTGTCAGTCTGATGTTGCACGACTGTCTTAGCAAGTATGTTGAATTCTTAAACGATAAACAATAAGGAGGGGAATATATGGCATTTTTTTCAAAAGAGAACAAGAAATATTTTCTCACACCGCTAAACGATGACAATCCCGTCCTCGTTCAGGTGCTCGGCATCTGCTCGGCTCTTGCAGTTACTTCGCAATTGAAGCCGGCTATCGTTATGGGCGTTGCTGTTACGGCTATCATCGCCTGTTCAAACGTGATAATTTCTCTATTGCGAAATACGGTGCCTAACCGTATCCGTATAATAGTGCAGTTGGTTGTCGTTGCTGCTTTGGTGACAATAGTAAGTCAGATCTTGAAAGCTTTCGTATATGACGTGAGCGTGGAACTTTCTGTTTACGTGGGTCTTATCATTACCAACTGTATTCTCATGGGGCGACTTGAGGCTTTCGCTATGATGAACAAGCCAATACCGAGTCTTATCGACGGTATCGCCAACGGCTTAGGCTACGCTATCGTTCTTATCGTGGTGGGTGCGTTCCGTGAATTTTTCGGCAAGGGCTCTCTTTTAGGATTTCAAATCATTCCAGAGGGTGCTTACGATGGAGGTTATATTAACAACGGTATGATGACGATGCCTGCCATGGCTCTCATCCTCGTTGGTTGTGTAATTTGGATTCACAGGGCTTACCTGACTAAGAAATAATGATGTATCACTTTTAATGGTTTTTCGTTATGGAACATCTAATTAGTTTATTCTTCCGTTCGATTCTTGTCGATAACATGATATTCGCCTTCTTCCTCGGCATGTGCTCGTTCCTTGCCGTATCGAAGAACGTAAAGACTTCACTCGGACTGGGCATGGCAGTTACCTTCGTGCTGTTCATCACCGTGCCTGTCAACTATCTGTTGCAGACTTACGTGCTCGGTCCAGATTGTTTGGTAAAGGGCGTTGACCTTTCTTACCTTAGTTTTATCCTCTTCATCGCCGTAATCGCAGGTATCACGCAGTTGGTGGAGATGGCTGTGGAGCGTTTCTCGCCCTCGCTGTATTCCTCACTCGGTATTTTCCTGCCGCTTATCGCCGTGAACTGTGCCATCATGGGTGCATCCCTGTTCATGCAGCAGCGTATCAATCTTGACCCTTCCAACACGCAGTATATCGGCAACATCCTTGATGCCGTAATATACGCTATCGGCAGTGGTATCGGTTGGACATTAGCTATCGTCTCTATGGGTGCTATCCGTGAGAAGATGCAATACAGCGACGTACCCAAGCCGTTGCAGGGTCTTGGCATTACTTTTATCACCGTAGGTCTCATGGCAATGGCGATGATGTGTTTTTCTGGTCTTAAATTATAATGATAATCGGTTTTCCTATGATACAGTTTATTTTAACGAGCATAGTAGTTTTCTTGGTCATCATCCTCGTGCTTGTGGCTGTCTTGCTCATAGCTAAGAGGTATCTGTCTCCAAGTGGTAACGTGA
>JAJQAR010000233.1 GCA_021203705.1 Prevotella sp.
TTTTAATTTCATTGAAGTTCCTCACGCTCTGCAGAGTTCATGCAAGCATGGCTCTGCTCTCGCTTAATCGGAACTTTGCGAGCGAAGCGAGCATTATTCGTCTCTCATAGCGTCAACAGGTTTTATCGCCATTGCCCTGAAAGCAGGAACGAGACCAGCGAGGACACCCAACAGACTGAGCAGCAGAGTGGAGACGATGGCTGTGGCAAAGCTCACTTGGAAATGTGTGTTCACCACGCCATCGGTGGTATCCGACATTTCCATCAGTTCAAGGATGATGACGGCAAATAGGATTCCGCTCATGCCTGCCACAAGGGTAAGTACAATGCTTTCGGAAATTATCTGCGACAGGATGTTTTTCGGGGTTGCTCCTATCGCCCGCCTTATTCCTATTTCGGTGGTTCTCTCCCGCACCGTAACCATCATGATGTTGCTCACTCCGATTGCCCCTGCAAGCAGCGTTCCTATTCCAACAAGCAGTATGAGGAAATTGACACCGGAGAAAAGGTTGTCAAGCATTCCGAACATTACCTCTGTGTTGAATACAACAATTGCTTTCTCATCATTCGGTGAGATTTTGTGAGCCTCGGCTACTACTGTCCTCATCTTCTGCGTGATACTCTCCATTGTAACGCCAGGTTTGGCGGTTACACATATAATATGCACACTGTCTCCGAGGTTGTATGCTTTCTGCATCATGGATATCGGTATGATAACTACTTGGTCGGGATCACCTCCAACCTGTATGTTGCCTGTCTGGAAATTCACTCCTACAATATCGTAATAGATTTTGTCGATACATATTTTCTTACCGCATGGGTCACCGCCGTCAGGGAATAAATCATTGTACACTCTTTTTGCGATTACGCAGACTTTACGGTTCTGCTGTATGTCCATATCGTTGAGGTAACGCCCATAAACGATGTTCGGAGCATCCACATTTTGGTAGTCGGGCAATAAACCTTGAATGTAGCAGTCTGCCTTGTTTTCCTTGTATGTTGCACTGCCTCCCCCATGCGCCACCATAGGTGACACGGTCTCTAATTCGGGTACTTGCAGCTTGAGTCGTTCCACATCTTTATATACCATGCTCCACTTGCGTCCTTTCTGGAAACCTGCGAAGGGCTTTGTGGTGTCATCAGCGAAGATAATTGCTGCATTCGATGCGAAACCCTCGAAGTTGTCATTCAACATCTCTTTCAGTCCGTTGCCCCCTCCGATGAGTGCCACGAGCATGAACACGCCCCAGAACACACCGAAACCAGTCAGAAAACTGCGTGTCTTGTTCCTTGACAGCGTATCTATAATCTCCCGAAATCTATCTGTATCTATTCGCATTTCAATAAACTTTCAATTTCATTTCAAGCAAGAATGCATTTTTCATTCTTCATTCTTCACTCTTAACTCTTCACTCAAATTTATTCTGCTCTTAGTGCTTCAATCGGTTTTATCCTTGCCGCTTTGCGGGCTGGTACTAATCCTGCAATGGTACCGGCTAATATCATCACTATTGTCGCACCAATGCACACGTCTATTCCCACTGTGGGGTCGTAAAACATGGTTGCCTCGAACATGCCGCTGTTTACGGTGGTGTGTCCGATTGTGGCATCCATGTACTCGTTAGCTGCCACTCCAAGCACCATGCCGATGTATCCGAAGAATGTCGTAATTATAACACTTTCGATGATTATGAGCCGCAATATTGACATAGGCTTTGCTCCTATTGCCTTACGGATACCGAACTCCCGTGTGCGCTCTCTCACGGTGATAAGCATGATATTGCTAACTCCAACAATACCGCTAAGCAGGGTGAACAGTCCTATTATCCATAATGCAGTGCGTATCATATTCATACCGATATTCATCTTGTGTGCCTGCTTGAACCTGTTCCACGTCCATACCGCACTGTTGTCATCGGGGGCGGCACGGTGGTTGCTGTTGAGTTTGGCACGGTAGTGAGTCTCAAAATCCTCATTTTCCTGTTCGGTATCTAATCCTTTAAATGAGAAGAGTATGCGGTCGGTCTTGTCACCCTTACCGTAAACGGTGCGCAGGGTGGTGAATGCGGTATAAGCATTGTCGTTCCTGCCGCTTTTGTCGGTTTTGTAAACACCTATGACGAGGAAGGCGAAATCGGATATGTTGACATATTGTCCGACGAGTTTCTCTACGTTGTCATGAAGAAGTTCTTTCGCGTCGTCCTCACCCAAGACAAGCACTTTGCGTTGTTGTTGCATGTCGATGTCATTAATGAAACGGCCGTACTTTATTTCCACCTTGTTGATTTTGCTTGCATTGGGATATACGCCTTGAAGCGTCTTACTTACATAGTTCTCACCGTTACTGATAGTAACGCTTTCCTTGCTTATAATCGCTCCTACTTCATCCACTACTGTATTGAAATCACGGCTTGTGGTGGCGATGTCCTTGTCGTCCAACGTGATGGCACGTCCTTCCTTCAGGCCATCGTATGCTTTCGCTGTCTTGCCACTGCCCACCATTATGGAGTTGCTTAGAAACCGTTTCGTCTGCTGCTCCTGCGCATGAATCAGTCCGTTGCCGGCTCCTAACAGGAAGATAAGCATGAAGATTCCCCATGCCACGGCAAATCCCGTGAGTGCCGTGCGCAACTTATTGCGCTTCACCGTGCTCAATATCTCAATAAAAATATCTCTCATGAGTTTTTAATTTCGTTTTGACCGCTCGTTTCGTGAAAAGATTTCCAAGCAAGTACTCAGGCAAAATCCAATTTTTAATTTAAATACACTCGGACATCGTCCGCATCCATTCTTCACTCTTCATTCTTCACTCTTAACTCCCCAATTCTTCCATCTTTGATATGGATGATTTTATTTGTGGTGTTCGCCACGGTGCTGTCGTGTGTTACGACAACGATGGTCATACCGTCTTCCTCATTGAATTGTTTGAGCAGTTTCATCACCTCCACACTGGTCTTGGAATCGAGTGCACCTGTCGGTTCATCAGCGAGGATGATTTGCGGACGAGTTATCAGGGCACGGGCTATTGCAACGCGCTGTTTCTGACCGCCTGACATCTCGTTGGGATAATGCCCTGCCCAATCAGTTAATCCGAGTCTTTCGAGATATTCCATTGCCAAGCGATGGCGTGCCTTGCGCCTGACACCTTGATAGAATAGGGGCAACTCTACGTTTTCCACCGCTGTCTTGAATGATATCAAGTTAAACGATTGGAACACGAAGCCTATCATGCGGTTGCGGTATTCTGCGGCACGTGTTTCGGAGAGGTTTTTTATCAGCGTACCATTAAGTGTGTATTCACCAGAGTCGTAATTATCGAGGATACCGAGGATGTTCAGTAATGTCGATTTTCCTGACCCAGATGCGCCCATGATTGACACGAACTCGCCTTTTTCGATGTCAAGAGAGATGCCCTTCAATACATGTAACGGCTGCGCGCCTCCGTATGTTTTATTTATAGCTTTTAAATGAATCATTTCCAATTCTTTTT
>JAJQAR010000333.1 GCA_021203705.1 Prevotella sp.
GTTCCAATAGACATGCATCTTGTACAGGTCGCCGTGCTTCATTCCCTTTTCGGAAATCTTCAACTCCCAGTTGCCTGTACCCTCTATTCGCTTTGCCCTGTACTTCTCTGACTCCTGCCAACCGTTGAAATCGCCCACAAGATATATGTCAGTGGCATTCGGCGCCCACTCCCTGAACACCCAACCACGTGTCATCTTGTGAAGACCATAATAATCATAGCCACTGGCAAAACTCTCCAACGTGTTCTTTCCGCCATGAGTCAACTGACTCAATTTCCACAGAGCATGGTCGTGACGCCCTCTAATGGCATCCTCAAATGGCGCAAGATATCCGTCATTCTCCACTAAACCTATGTGCTTCGGCTCATTTTCTACTTTCTTTTGTTCGGTAGCCATGACTCTTGCTGTTTAGTGGTTTATGCTAATACTTTAAAAATTGCTTTCTTTATCTCCTCTACTTCGGTGATGCATGGCGCATGACCGTCCTGTGGGAAGAAAATGGCAAACTCGCCTGGCTTACAGGTGATGTATGTCTCTGCCAAACCGTCATACTTCGTGATATCCTTCTCCTCGTTGTACTCCGCTTCAGGAAGATCACCCAGCGGAGTATAACCGAATGTCTCACATGCACTCAACGGAATCTGAATGTCAATCATATTCTTGTGTGTTTCGAGTTTGGCAACTTCTTTCGTCTTGCCCTTGGCATTCTGGATGTTTACAAACAAATCCTTGCCCTTGATGAGATGCTTTCCTGCCTCAAGACTGTTCAAGTCGTTTGACTTCAAAAACTCTACTACATCCTTGAATAAAGGATTCAGTGCCTCATACTTTCCTAAGTTGTCTAATGTGTCTACTACCATAATATTAAAATTTAATTAGTTATTGAACTTTGTTACCTAACATATACATTCCTTGTGATATGATGTTGCCATCACGGTCTTTCTCTATGTACTTCCCGTCACGCACACCATCCTTATACGTCCCCTCAAAACGGTTGCCGTCTTTATCTACCTCTATGGCATCGCCATTGCGCTCGCCATTCTTATATATGCCTCTAAACTTACTGCCATCGGCAAAGTGGATTATCATCTCTCCATCAAACACGCCGTTCTTGAAATTTCCCTCAAAAACGTCGCCCTGTTTCTTGGTCAACTTGCCATGACCATTTTGCATATCGGCCTTCCAGTAACCGTTATAGACATCGCCGTTTTTCCATACAAGCACTCCATGCCCATCCTTATCACCTTCCGTGAAATGCCCTGTATATCGGTCGCCATTGGCAAAGGTGAATATTCCCTCGCCAGTGCGCTTGCCTCTAACATAGTCGCCTTCGTATAGATCACCGTTCTGAAACTTATATATCCCCTTTCCGTTCTGCACGTCCTCAAGCCAGTTGCCTGTATAGACATCACCATCAGAATAGTGGTTCGTTCCCATTCCTGAACGCATATTGTTCAGCCATGAGCCATCGTATGTGGTACCGTCTGACCAGTCGAAAAAACCCTTTCCGCTTTTCTTGTCGTTCTTCCACTCTCCCTCATAATAGGCTCCTCCACTGTATGTGTACTTTCCATGTCCGTTACGGTTGTCATGATACCACTCTCCATCATAGACATCGCCATTGTAATAATACATTATACCGTGCCCCTGCTGGTAATCACGAAACCAAAGACCTACGTACTTATTATCGTTTATGAAGTAATACGTACCTCGACCATGCTGCTGGTCCTGAAACCACTCGCCTTCGTATTTCTCGCCGTCAGAGAAGATATATACACCATACCCCTGACGTTTTCCTTTCAGATACTCTCCTTCGTATATATCTCCGTTCTTGTAAACGGTCCTGCCTTTGCCATTCGGCTTACCTGCCAGCATCTCTCCCTGATAAGTGCCCCCGTCTTTTGTCTCACATGAGCCCAAAATGATTTTCTGTGCAGAGCATACCAATGGGAATAACAGCGTGGCAATCAGCAATATATAGTGTTTCACTACTTTTCCTTTTTAATTATATCCAACAAAATTACGAAAAAAACAGCATGCAGACAAACTATTTCTAAAAAAATGATTTTTTATTGAGTTTTATTAGTAACTTTTTATAGTATTGTTTTCATTTAACGCTTTATTGCTTGTTTTTTATTTTTTGTCGTTTTTTATTTGTATTTTTGCTCGGTGTAGCATTGTTCGCTATAATTACATGTATTAAACTATATTATTATGAAATTTGTAGGTATTATTCCGGCTCGCTTCGCCTCCACACGTTTTCCTGGAAAGCCATTGGCTATGCTGGGTGACAAGCCTGTTATTCAGCGTGTTTACGAACAGGTGTCTCAAGTGTTGAATGATGTTTATGTAGCAACTGATGATGAAAGAATTTTCTCTGTTGTGAATGAATTTGGTGGTAATGTGATTATGACCTCACCTGATCATAAAAGCGGCACTGACCGTGTCGAAGAAGCGGTCAACAAAACGGGCAAAGATTTTGATGTGGTGATAAACATCCAAGGCGATGAGCCCTTTATCCATAAATCACAAATCGAATCTGTATGCAAATGCTTTGATGACCCGCAGACTATGATTGCCACACTCGGACGACCGTTTACTGACAAGGATTCCTTAGAGGACCTGGAAAATCCTAACTCTCCTAAACTGGTATGCGACAACAATGGCTTTGCATTGTATTTCAGCCGCAGCGTTATTCCTTTTCTGCGCAACGTGGATAAAAAACAATGGATCGGCAACTTCAACTACCTTAAACATATCGGACTGTATGCTTATAGAACCAATGTCCTATCGGAAATAACAAAACTGCCCCAGTCATCTCTTGAATTAGCTGAAAGTCTCGAACAACTGCGCTGGTTGCAGAATGGCTATAAAATTAAAGTGGGACTGACTTCTATTGAGACTATCGGCATTGACACGCCGGAGGACTTGCAAAAGGCGGAACTCTTCCTCAATAGCTTACATGATGATTTCTTTATTTAACTAAATCAACATCATTATAACTGATATAACTGTTACTGCCATAGTAAAATAACGGAAGCCCTTTTCGGGGAGTTTCTTCACTAACTTGATTCCTAACAGTGCTCCAATAAGCACGAAGGGGATTGTGCATGCATCCAATAACAACGTAGATGTGCTGATATTGTTCCACACAAAAATCTGCAACGGGATTTTCAAATAGTTTACTACTAAGAAAAACCATGCGTTGGTGCCTACGAAATTGTATTTCGGCATCTTCACCGACAAAAGGTAAATAGCCATCACTGGTCCTGCGGCGTTGCCTATCATAGTAGTAAATCCACCCACCAATCCGAATAGTGGTCCGTACCACCAACAGTGGGAGAACTTGTTTTCTTTTCCTCTCAACTCCGACCATAACATCACTATCAATACAAGAAGCAGACAGCCGCCCATCAAATGCTTGAATTGTGATGCCTGTATGAATCGGTCAACTATTAACGCTACTGCAAAACCGGCTATTGC
>JAJQAR010000107.1 GCA_021203705.1 Prevotella sp.
GAAGAAGAATGAACACAATGGGAATGAACATCACAAGTAACTCTACGACAATTTGGAAATAGTTATTCATATTTCCCTTTGCTGTCAACTTGGCGTTCAGAGGGATGGTCTGTTTGTTATAAACCGCCATTTGCATTAGCAAACAATAGCAAGGACCAGCCGTGAAACACGCCAATGATAAGAGCATCAGAAACGATTCTCTGCCTGTGAACACTGTTGCGAGAAGTAAAATAAAAGGTATAAGCAGCAGTGATACATAAATATAATATTTCGCTTTAAGCAGCGAGTAGATATTTTCCTTATGTATCATAAGCAGGTCAATGTAGTTGCCCTCTGCACCCATTATCTTAATAAGGAGCATTTCTCCGTAAACCACAAACGCAAAGACAATACAGAAAGCCCGCATGAAACTGATTTCATACAAATCGGTAAACATGACGAGGCTATAAATTACAGCCACTAATGTGGAGAATACAAACGACTTGCGCAAATTCTTGTTTCGCATCAGGCTCTTTATCTCAAGTTTGATGTATTGTCCTGTCTCTCCATACTTATCAAAAAACTGAAGTCCTGTTATCCTTTTTACTCTCACATTATCCTGATTGGCATTCTCCAAATAGGTGAAATGATACTGCACCCGCTTGTTGACCTCAAAGAAAACCCAAAGCAGTAGCAAAAGACATATATAAGCTAATGGATTCCAGAAAGTAAACGCCGTGCCGAAATATGCGAAAGTGTCGAACAGCAAATCAAAGTTGTTGAAGAATACTGGTGTGAAAAGTATGGCATAAAACACTATTGGCAATAGCCACCATTTCATACTCTGGTTGATCAATGTGCGGACAAGCATGTACCACTGACTGTTGATTATCACTGCTATCTGGAAAGACACAACAAGTCCTAATGCAGCAAAGATGCCCTCACTGAACAGCAGTGTCATTATAGAATAAGGTACGGTGATTGTAAGCCATATCAGATTGCCTAACGCCAACATACTTGAAATGATGAACACTTCTACGCACGTGTATTTAGGTATGGGTAAAAGGGAATAAGGTTTTATTAGCTGTGCTGGTGTTTGCTGAAGGGCGAACCTCAATAAGAAATCAACTAACAACATTAAAGGGAGTATACCAAAAAACATCTCGTATGGCGTACAAGTGTCCATGTCATTGGCTACCATAGCAAGAGCTACGGAAACAAACAGCAAATAGCCAATAACGAAAAGGAGCAGCATCGACAATACAACCTTTGCTGCCCTGTTACGTTCAAAAATCACACTTCTCTTTTGAGAAAGCCGGATATGCTTGCACAAGTGCTTCGCTATACTTCGCAAGTTAATTCTCAATTTTCAATTGTAAATTCTCAATTGTAAAAAGTCCGTTGGACTTTTTACCTAAGATCTATCACTTCCGCTTGCGGATAGTCCTTGGAGTTGAAACGGAAATCTGCGTCTGTGTAATTCTGGGTCTTGAAGTCTGACACATTAATCGTTGTCCAATTGCTGTTATTGAGCATCCTTATTTCAGTAGGATGATAACTCTTGTCAATAGTTACGTACAGTTCCTTGATTGTGCGTTTCGTGTCCGTTGACGTCATGTGTACCTCCCACCCTGCCGTAACAGTCTTCATACTGAGTTTAAAACCACTCTTGTACAGGTTGATAAACTTATAAGGGTTCATCGACTGCTGCTGTGCCTCAGTTGGAGTACTTACATTGACCTCATTACTGCTTTTCATGTAAGTCCACTGTGTTGTGCCATCATACCACACCGTGGCTGAAGACGTCTTCGCCATGAACTTATTTCCCTTAATGGAGATAGTGCCGGAAGTATTCCCCTTGCTTGTTGTCATACTGAAACTTGCACTCGCACCTCCTGCATTACCGACTATTGCAGCCGTCTTGTCAAGAATTGTACGTGCCTCCTGCTCATCCTGAGCAAACATACCGATTGCCATGAATAAGGCAACGGCAATAAAAGATAATCTTTTCATCATATTATTTTTATGTTTGTTATTTTCTTAAATTGGAAAGGAACATCTCAAGACTGTTCTCGTCCTGTATAAGCACCTCACGCGGCTTACTGCCCTGTGCCGCTCCTACAATACCCATCTTCTCCATCTGATCCATCAACCTGCCCGCACGGTTGTAGCCAATAGAGAACTGCCGCTGTATCATACTCGTTGAACCTTGTTGTGTGAGGACAATCTTGCGTGCCGCCTCCTCAAACAGAGGATCAAGACTGCTTATGTCTGATGCGTCACCGCTAAAATCACCACCCTCGTCAGTAGCTGGCTCCGGTAAGTCCATCGGATTTAATGGCCCTGGTTGACCACTGATGAAAGTATTGATAGTCTCTATCTCTGGCGTGTCAACAAAAGCACACTGCACCCTGACTGGCTCATTTCCGTTGAGGAATAACATATCACCCCTGCCGATAAGCTGGTTGGCACCGGGACGGTCGAGAATGGTACGCGAGTCTATCATCGCACTCACCTTGAAAGCCATCCTGCCTGGGAAGTTCGCCTTAATATTACCCGTGATAATCGTTGTGGTTGGGCGTTGCGTGGCTATCACCATGTGAATGCCAACGGCACGCGCAAGCTGGGCGATTCGCGCTATCGGCATCTCCACCTCCTTGCCAGCTGTCATTATAAGGTCGCCGAACTCGTCGATAATCACCACTATATATGGCATATACTCATGACCATCGGTAAGCCTCAACTTGTGGTTTACATATTTATTGTTGTACTCTTTGATGCCCCTCACACCTGCCTTCTTGAGCAGATCGTAGCGGGTGTCCATGAGTTTACAAAGACTTTTCAGTGTACGCACCACCTTGGTAACATCTGTGATTATCGCATCCTCATTATCATCTGGCACCTTCGCCATGAAATGGTTGGCTATCGGTGCATAGACACTGAACTCTACTTTTTTCGGGTCTATCAGAACAAATTTCAGTTCGTTGGGGTGCTTCTTGTAAAGCAGGGAAGTGATGATTACGTTTAAACCTACTGACTTACCCTGACCAGTAGCTCCAGCCACCAACAAATGAGGAATTTTAGCCAAGTCAACCATAAACACTTCATTCATGATAGTCTTGCCGATAGCAATAGGCAAGTCCATTGTCGTCTCCTGGAATTTCTTCGAGTTGAGAATACTCTCCATAGAGACGATATTCTGCTTGGCATTAGGCACCTCGATACCTATTGTTCCCTTGCCTGGTATCGGGGCAATGATACGAATCCCAAGTGCCGCAAGACTAAGGGCGATATCATCCTCCAGACTCCTTATCTTAGATATCCTGACACCTTCAGCGGGAGTAATCTCATACAGCGTAATGGTTGGGCCCACAGTGGCAGTGATTGTCCTTATCTGTACCCCGAAGTTATTCAACACCTCAACAATACGGTTCTTGTTTGCCGTCTGCTCTTTCATGTCAACATACGGCTTACCGTCGCTCTCGTATGTCTTTT
>JAJQAR010000104.1 GCA_021203705.1 Prevotella sp.
GTCTTATAGTATTGGTTCTGAGGATTTAAAAAAACACAGAAATTTAACATTAGAATATCTTAAGAAAAACAAAAATGAGTTTCCCAATTCAAAAATTCGCAAAGAGTTAATCAATGCTTTGGAGAATGATAACAATTTTTTTATAACATTTTTATATATGAGATACAATGAAAGAAATTTTTTTGGAGAATATACAGACATTCCAGACAATTAAATAATATAGCAAGTTTGTCTGTCTAATAAAAAAATAAACCCCTCTTGTGTAGTGATTGCAATTCCAGTTATTTTACCAGGAATTGTTGCTCAATTCTTTTTAGGATCACAACTGAGGTATTTACCAATTCAAGAGATGGAATTATTATCACAATGATTCCAATCATCTTTAGTGCTGCTGGATAAATACTAAGTGATTCATCTTTAAGATGAGGTGATACTGACTATATATTAGGAGTTATTCCTGGTATATTAGCTTTACCTGATAGAAACTACAAGAAATGCTTTATTAATTTCTATTCCATTAATAGTATGAGTTGGTGTTGCTACTGATGGATTATTAAAAAGATTTGTATTTGATAAGAGAAAAAAAGCAAACTTGTGTGTACTATCAAACCAAGAAACAACTAATAGCGATTCATTACACAAACCAAGAAACAACTAATAGCGATTCATTACAACAATAGTATTTCTTATTATAATTATTTAATAACAATATCAACAATCATTATTTTAGTGTTAATTGGAATAGGTTTTATTGCAGTAACAATTAGTCTAATATGGACAAAGTTAATTAGACCTGCCCAATTCTGTTACACATCAACAAGTTATATGGTGGAAACCGAATTAAAAAAGATTTTTAAAGATCTTAAAGACGTATATGAAGATGATAATGAAGAGAATATAGCTAAAAGAGAGACAGATGAGTTTCAAAATAACAAGAAATCAGGACAGAGAAGACAGAAGCATGGCTGGATAAGGCTGGATAAGGCTGGATAAGGCTGAATAAGGCTGAAATGTAAGCCGTCTGTAAGGGGAGGAAGTATGGCAATCAGGCTTAAAACGGATGATATAACCGGAGATATACTTGTTTATGATGAAGGTGAAGACGGAGGTCCGGATGAGATTTTGGGCAGGCTTGTTCCTGCTGTCTCTGAATCAGAAGATTCCGGGTTTGATGTCGCCGGCAGCTTAAGCGGAGAATATGACTGCGAGCCTGTATCAGGAGCAGTGACTTCTTCCGGACAGGCTGCAGCGGAGGGAGCTGACACAGCAGACAAGATTATAGAACTGCAGAACAGGCTCATAAAAAACCTTAAATCGAGAGTGGACTTTTTGGACAAGGCATATAACACAGCCCTGTCCACTGTTGGTGCTGCAGACAAGCTTATAAAAGCCCTGCAGGACCAGATAAGCTATTACGAGAATAAAATTGCAGATCTGAATAAAGATATAGAAGCATACAAAACAAGGGAGACACTGTATATCAGTTTAAAGAACTCATGTGAGGATATCATATCTCTCCTTGTCAACATGCTGTCACTATATACGGATGTGTCGGACCTTCGGGAACTGGTGGATAAAATAATGGATACCCGCATCTGAAGATCCGTGAGCTTATCAGGTGGATCGCAGATTCAAACCCCGGCTCCGGTCGCAGACAGTTCATACTGCAATGCGGTGAATAGTGTGCATGGCAGTATTATGGCGGAGCTTTGGGTGGAGCCATGGACAGGTCAATGAACAGTGCCATGGTTATGCATGAAATGAATCTTAACAAGAATATGCATTTTGTCATTTCAGGCTGTGAGAAGGTGCAGGGAAGCTTTTGAGGCCAGCTGAATGGGCCAAAGGAGTTGCACAGGAGACGGCCATGGTGCCGTGAGAAGGGATGTAAGAGGGCGTTAATAGGTCGCAATCGCACATATGAGGCACTATATATGGCCAAAATGGCGGTGCGGAGGATGAGAGAATTCAGCGAGTTATACAACAGTGTTTGGAAAATACGTTGCGTAACATGAGAATTTCTGTGAAGATTCTGTAAAAAATTTGGTCTTATAAGCAGTGAAATGTCCTATACAGAAAAAAACAGTTGCATAAATTTGTAACAAGGTATAAAATAAGCACAAGCTTTTGGAAATATAGAAGCAGTGGCGTCGGGCCACATGGAGAGAGTATGCCGGTTAACACTCATAACGCATATGGAAAAATATCAATAGAAGATCAGGCCATCGCAAAGGTGGTCAAGTCTGTTGCGCTCGAATGTTACGGCATAGTGGACACCGTTTCCCGAGGCATTGGGGAATCGGTGAGCGAGCTTCTGAAGAGACAGCCGGATGGCAGGGGCGTAAAAGTGGTAACATCTGGAGACAGAATCTTCATTACCGTCAATGTCGTCATTAAGTACGGCGTTTCCATTATGGCAGTGGCTGAATCTGTGAAGGCAAGTATAAAATACAGCGTTGAAAGATTTACAGGCATGATCGTGGACACAGTCAACGTAAACGTCATAGGAGTCAAGCTGTAGGCAAAGCGGCTCCGGAAAAGCATCTGAGCTAAACTCAAAGCTAAAGCAAAGCAGGCACTGCGCTGCTGCGGGCATCGCAGATGCGGATAGGATGGAATATTGAGATGAAAATGCTTCCCTGCAGAAGTGCTGCGGGTGGCATTGCATGAGTCATTGCATGAACCATTGCATGAGTCATTGCATGAACCATTGCATGAGTCATAGCATGAACCATTGTATCCGGTCTTTGGATGTGGCAAACAGACAGTGTGAAGCTGAACAGTCAGCGGAGGGCGGTGGCAGAG
The DNA here is from genome assembly GCA_021203705.1 of Prevotella sp. GTDB lineage: Bacteria > Bacteroidota > Bacteroidia > Bacteroidales > Bacteroidaceae > Prevotella. The sequence continues at coordinate 2,806 of JAJQAR010000104.1, forward strand.
TGTATCCGGAGAGGAAAGAGGCAGGCATGCTGCAGCTGCTGCATATAGCAGCAGAAAAAGAGTACAGTTGTGCACACATGTATGCACACGTGAGGAGCAACTGTACAAGCTGTACAAGTTGTACCAGCTGTACCAGTTGTACTAACTGTACACGGCAGACATGCGTAGTCGGGGCGGTTTCAGACAGAGTCGGGGCCGTCCGGACGGACACCGGAGCGTCATGGCAGGACAGGCGCAATGGCAATAACTCTTCCCTGCATCGGTTTGGACCGGTATATGGTCTCACCGTGAAGGCTTAGGTATGAGCAGATAAAGTGGCATATGTTTTCGCTGCAGGATTGCCCTGGGTAGCCTGGGAAGGAGAATTATGCAGAAGACGGTAAACAGTGCCGAATTCAGAAAAATGATTATATCCGGGTCAAGGATGTTGGAGCAGAACAGGTCCAAAATAGATGCCCTGAACGTCTTCCCGGTGCCGGACGGAGACACAGGTACAAACATGTCCCTCACACTGCAGTCTGCAGTTAAAGAGATGGGAGCCTGCACATCCAACCAGTTCGCAGACATATGTGCAGCTGTATCCAAGGGAGCATTAAAGGGCGCACGCGGCAACTCGGGCGTCATCTCATCCCAGATATTCCGCGGCATATGCTCATCCTTAAAGG
>JAJQAR010000268.1 GCA_021203705.1 Prevotella sp.
GACTTAATGACGATGCAACAACTTCAACTGTTCCACCATAATAGAACGTTAGATGAATAGGATAGGACAAAACTGTTGTAGATGCTGCGAGACATTCCACAATTACATCTGCTACAGATGATGCACTTAGCGATGCAAGTTCAGAAGACAAGAGTGTGAAGGTTACAAACTCTGTTACATACCCACCATCCAGTAAACCAAATGTTACCGTGCCGGCCGTGGAATCCTGATTAGTTATCATTATTCCTTCTGAGTCATCGCTTAAAGTAAGTGTAAGAGCACCATCCTCATCCACTGACCATCTTCCTGAAGCCATTCCATCGTAAACAGTAAATGAGTAGTCAGACCAAAGCACAAGATCTACAGTTGTGAATGAAGTATCTGTTTCAGATGTCTTTTCAACAAGAACTTTTGTCTGAGGCACATTACTCAGATCATCTGCAGAATATGAGTATGTGAAATCCAGGGATCCATCAGCAAGTTTCAGTGTTATGATATAATCTGTTCCTCCGGCTGAAGAGACAGATGCTGTAACAGACTTGATATCTGCAGTAACTGCGTCGTCCCCCTCACCGGTTGACTCTGTTCCGCCAATGGCATTATCGGAAGACGTAAGGGTAAGAGCATTGTTATATACAGTCCATGTACCGCTGTCTTTTGCAGACCCATCTTTTACAGAATCTGCATATGTTGTTACTTCGTATGTATAGTCTGCAAAGAAAACTATAGTTGAAATGTACGCCGTATCATTTCCTGTGTCTGCATAGGAGGCACTTACGCTTAGGTATCCTGTCTTTGTTGCACTGCAGTCGCTGCATGTATAGGTTATTGTTCCATCGTCATTGTCCGTGCCAGCACTCCATGAATGACCTGTTGCATGTGCTTCCTCTGTCTTTGTCTCTCCGCATACTGAGCATGTATATGTGGCTTCACCGTCTGTTGTACACGTCGCCGTTGTAGAGACTTCATACCAGGAATGGTCTCCTGTTACAGGGATAACCTCTTCTTTCGTTTCTCCGCACACTGAGCATGTATATGTCATTACACCTTCTGCAGCACATGTCGCTGCCGTGGTAACTTCGCCTTCATCCCATGAGTGATCTCCTGTGGCAGGGATGACTTCTGTCTTTGTTGCACCGCATACGTTACAGGTATAATCTATCTCCCCATCTTCACCGCAGGTTTCATTCTTTGTATTGGTTACTTCCCATGTATGAAGTCCCGTTGCTTTTTCTTTCTTTGTCTTTGTTGCTCCGCATTTGGTACAGGTATATGTCACTACGCCATCCTGTGCGCACGTAGCAGTTGTAGAGATAATCCAGTCATGATCACAGACTGCGTCCTCGAGATCACAGGCTGCAAACACAGCAAGAGACGATAAACAAACAACCGCTAAAACACTCGCTGCAATTTTTGCGATTTTCTTCATAAAACATCTCCTTATAATGTCTCTGCCAGCACTCCGCATGTATGCTTAAGACAACCATCTCTGTAAATAACGCATATCACATAGGCAGAGTTTTACTGCAGAATAGGGATTTAAGTATGGGCACGTGTAAAGCACGTGCCCCTTTTTTTCCGTAGGAAAAAAAGCAAATCTCCCTGCAGTTTCCGGATTTATTGCCCGGCATCTTTCTGATCTGTACTTCCGCACATTGTCATTACGCCTGCCGTTTATTCGGATTGCTTTTATTCATTTCTGAATCTTTTGTACATAATATAACGGAAATAAATCCAAAAAGCAAGATTTCAGTCTCAGTTTTTTATATATTTCAAACATTTTTCTCTATAATGTCCATTTATCAATGTCCATTTATCAGCTGCATATCTCCCGCCCGGAAGTATATAATCCGGATCACACATGCTGTAGAAGACATGCGGACGATGACATACAGAATGAATCTTATTTTTGTAAGATCTATGAAGAATTTCACAACAGCCTTTTTGCTCTGCCTGACGCACTCTGAAGAACTCTATACCACTCTGCACCACTCTGTACTGTTTCTCTTTGTCTAAAATATAATCTTACACAACCGTATGATAAAATGGCTGTGCAGACATGTAAGAGCTCATATACTGCATACTGTACCGTTATCTGCAACATGTAAATTTACATGTCAAATTTACATGCACTTGAAACACATTTATTTAACACCTTAAGAGGCTTAGAAAGAGGATTCGTGTGTAGATATGCCGGGTTTAATACAGATTTTGTATCTGTGAAATTTGTTGCATACGATCCTGTAAAGTGACATTTGAAGGCCAGCCAATATGCCCTATGTGAATTGTCATAAAACACCTGCGAAATTACCGATAGTATTTAACAGCTAAACACAGGAAAACGCTGGATTCGTACAGGAATATACTGGATTCAACTCGTATTTTAGACCGGCAAAATTTGTTGTATATGCTTCAACATACCGGACATTCTGTCCGGTCAAAGATTGGATTCCACAGAGAGCATTATTTCCCCCGGATAAGATGCAGCACCCACTCCTGCATAACTTTAGTGTTGTCGCACTCAACTACAAACTCCTGCCCCCTTCGTGCAGATATGAAGCAATCTTTTCCTTTGAGCCAGCCGTATGTAATATTGTTGTGGTAGCTTATCTTTGCATCCCTCATCCAGTCTGGAAGAGCCCATTCGCTCATATGGTGTCCTTCCATTGTCAGCTGCCTTGCAGGTGCGTATTTCTCTAATAAACCATATCCCGGAACATGACTGCCTGCTATAGTTCCAGGTGAATCACTTTGGCTGCAAAATGAGAGTTTGTCTCTCGGTATGAAGAGAGCGTTGAGATCCGTATATCCTTTCTGTGCATGTGGATGGTGTCTGTACTGCGGATAGCTCAGAATAGCCTCATTTCCGGTAATAACTTCCTTCACTTCCATGTATCCGAAGATGACATGCCTGTCTTTTGTCTCATCTGCTCGTCCAGGAACAAACTGTATTTTCCTGACCTCTCCCTGTTTAATATATGTCCTGCGGAACCAGCAGTAAAACAGGAATATATCTCCGGGTCCAACATTATGATCTATGAGATGCTTAAGTGCGGTGCCCTGCTGTCCGTATGCCGGATGCCAGTCTGCATACCATACATATCCCGCACACCCTGCATGCTCTGACGCATCAGGTTTGTATCTGTACGCAAGATCCGGATCCATATGACACCTTGCATTATCTAAGCTTATATATGTCTTTTCGCTTTTAAGAATGCCGCCTGCTGCAGACCTTGCCGGAAGCAGCTGCCGTATAATTTCGCTGTATGACACACCATTGATGAACAGATCAGTATACTTCGTATGGATGTTCTCGTTTGTCTCCGGAATAGGCAGGGAGAGCAGCGTACCGTCCGGAAGAATGGGACTTGGGATTCCGCCATTGGCAGAGTCAAATCCTTTGCGGCTCAAAATAATCTTCATCGCTGGTTCCCACCCTTCATTTCTTATATCAATACTGCTG
>JAJQAR010000243.1 GCA_021203705.1 Prevotella sp.
GAATACACCCACATCGAATTCTTAAAGTTGCGATTAAGCGAGAGTAATCAAACTTGTTTGTTTTGAAGAGCATGAGCAACTTCACGCATCGCGTAATTCTTAATTTGAATTCTTTCGCGTAAAACCTCATCAATCGAATCATCCTGCTGTGCGACGCGAAAGAATTCACTTCCCACTACTCCTTTTATTATATAATGGTCTGCCTCTATCTTGAAAAACGGCTTTTTCAGGTTTTCCATAAACAGCAACGATCCGAGTGGGCGCAACGACAGCACAAACTCCCTGTCTATACGCCCATCAAGGTGGTAGTCATACGCCTTCCACCCCGCCTCCACGCACGGCTCCCTCGATTCCGTCCTCTCCACTATCCTCATATTATATCTTTTCCTTCCCCATTCTTCATTTCCACACACCCGCGTCTGCGCCATTGTCAATTCTCAATTGTCAATTCTCAATTTGCGAAGCATTGTTCTCAATTTGCGAAACATTCGGCTTGCCGCATCCACTCTTCACTCTTCACTTTTAACTCTTCACTCCCCACATTCGGCTTCAGCCGCACTGTAATTCTCAATTGTCAATTCTCAATTTGAATTATTGCGCGCAATAATTCCTCCACATCATTCACCGACGTAACATCCGAAATGCTCACCCGTACTGTTCCCTGAGAATGTATCGCCCTATGAATAAGCGGACAGCAGTGTATTCCTGTTCTTACGGTGATATCATAAACATTTTGCAGTATGTACCCCACGTCCGACGGTGGTATTCCCTTGATATTGAAACTCATTACCGGTCCTTTATTGTCCGTAGCATTACCGTATAGAATGACATTAGGATTTTTCGACAACTCCTCATACAGATATGCCATCTTTTCTTGTTCTTCCTTCTCAATCTCCGCAACGCCCTTGTCAAGCACATAGCGTGCTCCAGCGTTCAGTCCCGTGATACCCACGATATTCTGTGTTCCTACCTCGTACTCGAAATCATCTCCTGTATATACAAGCCGGTTACTGTCAACGCCAGTCCCTCCGTACATCATAGGCCTGAAAAACAGCCCTCGCCTGACAAAATATCCTCCCGTCCCCTGCGGCCCGAAAAATCCTTTATGACCGGTGAACGCCAACACATCAACGCCCCACTCGTCTGCCTTAATAGGTATGCAACCGGCACTTTGCGCCACGTCGAGCATGAACAAAAAACCGTACTTGCGGCATATCTCTCCTATCCTTTCTGCATCCTGCACCGCCCCCGTTACATTTGAACAGTGATTCAGCACCAACAACCCTGTATATTTTACTCCCATCGGTAGCTTGTATGCCTCACAACTTGCCAATACTTTCTCAACTCTTTCTGGCAGCACCCTTCCTTTGTCATCGCAATCTACAATGTGCAGATTTTTCGACAGCATCGCATTGTTGAACAATGGTCTTAACACGCTGTTATGCTCCGTACAGGTTACTACAATAGGCAAATCCAACAGATCCAGCCCTCCGAACACCCTGTTTATCGCATCTGTCGCTCCACTCGTGAAATATATCCGTTCATAATCCAATATGCCAAACATCTTGCCCAAATTCTTGCGGCATGCCGTAAGCACGTCGTTCTCTCCTTGATACGACGTACTGCGGTATGGACTTTCTGGCGGCAACGCCCAAGCTGAAACCAACGCTTCTGTCACGCATTGCGGCTTAGGGTATGTCGTCGCGGCATTGTTCAGGTATATCATGTGCCTTATATTTTATCCTTCCAATACGTTGAAATGCATCACCTTTGCGATGTTTTTCAACATCTTCATATAGTCGCCGAATATCAATACTTGATGGTGACCGAACCCTGCCAAATTGTGCATGTAGGTCCTCGCATCGTCCATCTGTATATAGTAATAAGGACTGCAATATACTTCTTGATACTCTGATTTCAGCACCTTGCCTACCTTCAGGCAGATAGTGTCGGCGGCGGGATTGAAACGCCCAAGAGTTACAAACTCGTCATCGTTCTCCACAAAGTCTACTTGCAGCTTTCCACCGAAACCTTGTCCCGTAAATGCCCATAATTTGTATTGCAACGGCTTCTTGCCGTATCCGTTCATGCATAGTGCCGGCACCGCATGGTGTATGCGCAGTATCTCGTCCGTCTCATGATTTGGATTTCCCATAAATGCTGGTCTGTCGGCGGCGTATTGCATTATCGTCATGGCAAGCAGGGCATTAAGGTCTTCCTCACAGCCGCTCGGTATGCCCTCGTCCTTCAACAATGAATGGCACATACATGGGGTGAACTTGCGCTGCTGGGGTATCTCTGATGTGCACAGTTCATGGCATGCTGTCGAGAATGCGTTGCAGTCGTATACGTCCATCATCTTCTTAGCTGCCAAATAGTATTTTATGTCATTGATAAACCAGTCTTTGTTTACTTTTGTCTCCAATGATCCCTTCAGTATCTTCTCTGCTATCGGACGTGCCTCCTCATCGGTTATCTCGTCCATGAATGGGAAGATGTTGTAAAACGGCAACTTTATGATCTCCATACCGTAACGCTGACGGATAAGCTCTGGGTCGCGTATCAGACTCTGCATACCAAATGGAGGCGTGTTGCCCGTTGTGAGTACCAACGCTCTCGTTGCTGCTACCGCCTTCCTTACCCACAGACAATGGGCAATCTCGTTCAAATCTTGTATGTCCATCGCTACGTATGCTTCTAACCCTATCGAACGGCAGTATGCAGCGAAGTCAATACCCTCATTGCCATTCTGCATAATCACTACAGGTTTGCGGTATCTCTCCAACTTCGGTATGCGCCAGTTCATGCAAAGAAAGAAATCCACCTCGTCTATTCGTTCCTCTATTTGGGCATATACGTCTCGTGGTACGACAAACGTCTCGTTATAACGGGCATCAACGGCTTCCAAAAGTGTCATCTCTGATGTCGCTCCCTCAAGTGCCTTCTTCGCCTCCTCAAATGCCTTGTCTGCTGCCGCCTTCTCTGCCTCCGGCGTCATGTCTTTCTTGTAACCTGCACGGCACGGCCCCTCCCAAAAATGGGTATGTGTCAGACAGCCGATTATCGGTCTAACCACCAACTTCACATCTTTTCCCTTACTTTTCATAGCAAATAATATTTTATATATTGAAGAATTATAAAATCTATCCGATATTTGTTGTCAAAATTACAACAAAATATAATGACGTGAATACAAAATCTGACATTTAACGTTATTTGTCAATTTCTTATTTCTATTTTGCGCCTTAACGCATTTTCCTGTTTTCGCCAATGTCGCACTCCCATGTTGAATATACAGGTTTTTGAGACTTAAAAAAGAATTTGAAATATTTTCCAGTTAAAAAGTTTATCTTAAAAAAGATTTTCTTATTTTTGCAGTGCGTATGCGTTTAGGGCATAATGCATGCTTGCAAATTAGAGCTCTTGATTTTTTTTAGAGTTGAGATTAAG
>JAJQAR010000288.1 GCA_021203705.1 Prevotella sp.
ACATTAAGTTGTCCTTTACTGTGTCCGTCACGTTCTGCATTGAAAGAAACACTCGTAGGAGTGAATGTATAACCTGATTCAAGTGTGATTTTGAAATCAACAGAAGAATCGTCTGATTCGGATGAGATTGCTTCAGAAGCCTTAACTTCCGAAAATGCAAGATTATCCCAATTATCATTGCTCCAACTCTTTGCACTGCCACCCCAACCAAGAGTAGCACCTAAGGTAACGGTGCAGCTAGAAATACCAGTTATTGATGATGGTGTATAAGCTGGCTCATACTCATCTGTACCATCATCATCTCCCAAAGCCCACGTAATTGTGGTTTGCGCACTTGCTACGTAAACAAGTGCACTAAAGAGGCATAGGAAGCCCCATTTCAGTAAATTTAATTTTTTCATAAATTTGTGTTTAAATTGTTAGTAATATAATAAATAAACTCTATTCGATATCTGTTATTGAATTGCGGGGAGCGAACCCCCGTTTTTCACACTTTTGTTTTTCAGCAGTTCCCACATCCCTGCGGGATTATCTTTCTTTTGAACGTGTATTGAAAAGTTCGCCCCAAAAATACAAAAGATATTTTATATTGTTTATTTTTAATAAAAACATTTTGGTTTTTTAGATTTGATTAAGATTATTTTAAAAACTAAAATTGAAAATTGAGAACAGAAAGTAATGAATTAATATTTTTGCAGTATCTTTGCAGTAAAATAAGATACAATGCCATTAAGGATACCAGACAAACTACCGGCAATAGACATACTGAAGAAGGAGAATATCTTCGTAATGGACAGTTCAAGGGCGCACACGCAGGATATACGTCCTCTTAGGATTGTCATTCTCAACCTAATGCCGTTGAAGATCACGACGGAAACCGACTTGATCCGCCTGCTCTCAAACACCCCGTTGCAGTTGGATATCACGTTCATGAAGTTGAAAAGTCATACGCCGAAAAACACCCCTATCGAGCACATGATGATGTTCTACAAGGATTTTGAGCTGTTGGAAAAGGAGAAGTTTGATGGCATGATAATCACTGGTGCGCCAGTGGAGACATTCGAGTATGAGGATGTTACTTATTGGGAAGAACTGACACGCATATTCTCGTGGGCAAGAAACCATGTTACCAGTACATTATATATATGCTGGGCAGCACAGGCGGGGCTGTATTACCATTACGGCATACCAAAATACCCATTGAAAAGGAAGATGTTCGGCATTTTCCGCCAACAGGCATTAGGTCCTAATATCCCAATATTCAGAGGGTTTGATGATATTTTCTACATGCCTCACAGCCGTCATACGGAAATCAGGCGTGAGGACATTCTGAAAAACAAGGAACTTTCCCTTATTCTTGAGTCGCCCGAGAGCGGTGTCGGTATGGTAATGGCACGCAACGGCAGGGAGTTTTTCATTACCGGGCATTTGGAATATTCCCCTTATACGTTGGATAAGGAATACAAGCGCGACGTAGGCAAGCGCGATGATGTGGGACTGCCTGTAAACTACTATAGGAACGACAACCCCGAGGAGCCGCCGGTAGTACTGTGGCGTGCACACGCCAACCTGCTGTTCAGCAACTGGATAAATTATTACGTTTACCAAGAGACACCTTACGATATAAACAAGATTGAGTAGAAGTTTGGAACTTTTGGCTCCTGCCAAGAATCTGGAATGTGGTATCGCTGCCATTGACCACGGTGCCGATGCCGTTTATATCGGGGCAGAACGCTTTGGAGCCCGTGCTTCCGCAGGTAATTCCGTTGACGACATCCGCACGCTATGCGACTATGCACATGCTTTTTTAGCAAAGGTTTATGTTACGGTGAACACCATCCTTTATGATGATGAACTGCAAATCACACAGGATTTAATACACAAGCTATATGCTGCCCATGTCGATGCGATATTGGTACAGGACTTGGGGATTTTGCGGCTCGACCTGCCGCCAATAGCGTTGCACGCCAGTACGCAGACCGACAACAGGACAGTGGAAAAGGTGAGGTGGCTGCACTCGTTGGGATTCAGTCGGGTGGTATTGGCAAGGGAACTGTCGTTACAGGAAATAGAGAAGATACATAATGCCGTTCCTGACGTGGAATTGGAGGTTTTCGTGCATGGTGCACTTTGCGTGAGCTACTCAGGACTGTGCTATGCCTCGCAATACTGTTTCAAACGAAGTGCCAACAGAGGAGAGTGCGCCCAGTTCTGCCGGTTGAAATTCGACCTTGAGGACGCTGACGGCAAGGTCATTGAGCACGCACGCCATCTGCTCTCACTGAAAGACATGAACAGGATTGACAACCTTGAACAATTAATAGAAGTAGGAGCAACTTCTTTCAAGATTGAAGGACGGCTGAAAGACATCACATACGTGAAGAATGTTACGGCGGCATATAACAACGAACTGAACAGGATTATCGCAAGCAATCCAGACGCATATCACCGTGCCTCGCTGGGGCGTTGCAAATATTCGTTCATGCCCAACCTCAACAAGACATTCAACCGGGGCTTTACACCTTATTATATATATGGGCGGAAACAGAATTTTATTAATGGTGGGAAACGGGACGTTTCGTCGTTCGACACCTCAAAGGCGATGGGGGAATATGTGGGAAAGGTGAAAGAGATACGGGGCAACTCGTTCAATGTGGCAGGAACGGCGGTGTTCGCAAATGGCGATGGGTTGTGCTTTGTAAATGAGAAGCGGGAACTTGAAGGTTTCAGAGTCAATCGGGTGGAAAACAATAGGATTTTTCCTCTTGCTATGCCAAAGAGCCTTAAACACGGCGATGACCTGTACCGGAACAATGACTTTGCTTTCGAGAAACTCCTGTCGCATAAAAGCAGTGAGCGGAAAATAGAAATTGCTCTGCTGTTATGCGAGACTGAAAACGGTTTTCGCCTTACTGCAAAGATTGAAGGTGTTATAGAGGTGTCGGCAACTTTGGATGTAGAGAAACAGAAGGCAATGAAACCGCAAAGGGAGAACATAATAAACCAACTGACAAAATTGGGGAACACTCCTTTTGAATGTAAAGACATCACTTTCAGCTCGTCAACATTTGATTGGTTCATACCATCAAGTCTGCTTGCCGACCTGCGCCGCCGCATGGTAGAGGCATTGACTGATAGTCTGCATAAATACCACGAGAATGGTTCTGAAAAAAAAGGAAATAACAGGAATGTTACTGCTGAAGGATATGCTAAGGATATCATTTATGTAAAGGAGTTTTATCCTAAACAATATTCCTATTTATATAATGTGTCAAACAGACTTGCACGGAAGTTGTATGCGGAAAACGGTTTTGCGAAGATTGACGAGGCTCTCGAGGTGAGAGAGCCAAAGGAAAAACTGCTTATGCAGTGCCGCCATTGCATACGCTATTCTCTCGGTCATTGTGTGAAATATGGGGGTGTTTCTCCG
>JAJQAR010000229.1 GCA_021203705.1 Prevotella sp.
TCGCCAATCCGACATTTGAAGACAGTGTATCAGATGATAACAGAGACGAGATGTTACTCGAGAAAATAACAAAGGTGATAGAGGATAATATGGAGAAAGATAATTTTAATGTTGCTTTGTTAGCCAGTCAAGTTGGTATTGAGCAAAAGCAACTCTACCGGAAAATAAAGCAATTGACAGGTATGTCTCCTATTAATTATATGAAAAAGTTGCGTATGAAGAAAGCCGCCGTCCTGCTTGCACAAAACAAATTCACAATTTCCGAAGTGTATTACATGGTAGGATATACAAATGCATCCTATTTCACTAAGAGTTTTGTCGAAGAGTTTGGTATGACACCCAAACAATTTACACAAAATAGCAAAAATAAAGAGCAGTAACTTGAAAATTAAAGGGACGGAGTCTCGCTCCTTTCGAAGCGATATCCGTCCCAACGAGCAACATTTAGTACATGAAGAACACCTGCAAACTTGACACTAACATTGGCTGTTGCCTCACCTTATGTTGGTCATTATTCTATTTTCCTTAACTGTTATTGTTCTGCCGTCATGTCAGCGGTAGTAGGCCAGTAAGGGTTCTGATATAGGTTGGAGAGACCTGCACTCTCAATCAACTGGAACTGCTTTGCCATGATAGGATAGAGGTAGTGGGCCATGCGCCAGGTGCATCCGTCGTAGCCATACTGAGTAGGATTCTTCTCGAATGGTCGCAGGTATTCACTCTTGCTTGGAGAAGATACCGTGGCACTGGACGTTTCATCATAAATCAGGTCATCTGCGTCATACCAATCTTGCATAGGGGTGTTCCACAGGTGGAAACCCTCCATGTGGCAAGGAGTGTTGATTAGCTGGTCCATGGAACGCCAACGGCGAAGATCCATATAACGCATACCCTCACCGATATACTCGCAACGGCGCTCGCGTCGGATGTTATACAAAGTAGCGTCAACCAGCTCTCCACCAGAGTAGGCACCCCAGTCGTTCTCAGCTTCCTTACTCATGTCTGTCAAGGAGATGGTTTTGTCAAAATCGGTATCCACACCGGCACGTTGGCGTATCAGTGTCCAGTATTCACGGGCACTCTCATCAAGATTTCCGTAGCGTAAATAATACGCCTCCATATAGTTGAGTAATGCCTCTACAGCACGGAATTTTACCTCTGCAGTGTAACCTCCACCGTTACCGTAATGCTTGCGGTCGAAAGAACCTCCCTTGTGCAGAGCGTAACCAGTAGCGTAACCACGTTCAGAGTCTCCCAGGGTGATTTTTGGATATGGCTCCACACCGTTTTCACCGTTCTCGCCAGTTGGTATCTCAGTACCTTCGTTATTGTCCATATCGATGAATACGTCTTTCTGTCCTGGCTCTTTCAAGAAAATGCTTAAACGGGTATCGCGGTTCTGACGCACGTTGGCTATGGTCTGGTCGCCCATATAGTAGCCATCACCTGTGGCGTAGTCACCGTGGGTATAGACAGGTGTACCATCAGCCATAAGGAAGTTCTGCACGAATCCACGGGTCAAACCGGCACGGTAGTTTCCACGTCCTGCAGCAGCATTGATATTGTGTGTGGAGATGCTGCGAGCATGCTGTTGCCAAAGTAACACTTCAGGATATTCGGAGAGGTCTTCAGAGGCGAACATGTCATAATAAGGGTTATTGGGTTCGTCTTCCGACTGTTGCAGAACGCCTGTATTGGCAGTCAGTTTTCCCTTATACTCCTCTGCCACAATTTTAGAGGCGTTTATAGCGACATCAAGAAAATAGTTAATCTCGTTGTCTATACTGCCCGATGGATAGGTATAGGTGCCGTAAACTTCGGTGCCTGGCCAACCAGTGCCACCAGGCACGAAAGCTGTTCCCTTGAAGTTCTGTAGCCATGTGGCTTCGTTCAACGCCACACGTGACTCAAGCAACATGGCCAAGTCTTTGTTTATGCGCGTGGTGGCCATCTCTGCATCGCTCATGTAGAGGTAGGCACTATCAAGGTCTTGGATGATAAAACGTGCCACTTCATTACGCGGAGAACGGGTACTGGCTTCCGCCAACACTTGCATGTCGTTGTCAAGAGGCTCAGTGATGATAGGGAAATCTCCAAAAAGCAACTCTTTACTGAAATAAACGTATGCTCTGAGGAAGTATGCCTCACCAATGTAATGCTTGATGTTAGAAACATCACCACTGATGGTGCACTTGCTACCATCCAGACTACCGCCAAACTTTGGCAGCACCTCGGTGAGGAAATAATTCATGCGGTAAACACGCTCGAAGTTCCAATTTGAACTTTCCGACTCGTCAACTTTCCACTGAGTAGTGGTGAAACGTGAGGCTGCATTAACTTCTATCTGATTGTCGGTACCTTTATCCGCACCAAACACACCATAGGTCCAATTGTCGTATGTGGGCAGAATGTTGGGATATTCGTCATCCAAATATGCCAGTAACTGTGCTTCTGAAGAGAAATAAACCTCTGGGGAGACACTCGACATTGGCACTTTGTCCAAATAATCATCGCAAGCGGTGAATGTGGCAACCAACATGGTAGCCAGCATGACATTTATTATATATGATTTATATAGTTTCATAATGTATTTTTTTAATGGTTAGAGCGAAATACTTAGACCGAAAGACCATGTTCTGGAGAGTGGGTAGGCATTACCTCCACCATCGGAGTAACCTCCACTGATCGTCTCTGGATCGAACAAACGAGAGAGTTTGGTGCCTGTCCACAGATTCTCACCAGATACGAATATACGGCAACTGCTGATTCCGATACGCTGGGTAATCTTGGCAGGAAGGGTATAACCCAACTGGAAGTTCTTCAAGCGGATATATGCAGCATTTTGCAAATAACGGCTCTGCACCTCTTGATTCTTCTTGTCGTCAAAAATTGGGCGTGGATAGTATGCATCAAGGTTGGCGGGTATCGTGTATCCATCCAATCCAATATCTTCTGCACGGAAGTAGTCTGCATGTTCTGCGAAACCTGTGGACCACCACTCATTGCCATAAACACCCCAGAACATCAAGGAACTGCTGAAGTAGTCGCGCTTCATGACACCTTGGAAGAAGAGACGTACGTCGAAGCCTTTATAGCTGGCATTCAAGTCGATACCGAAGAGATAACGTGGAGTATTGTTGCCGATGACCTTCAAGTCGCCGTGGTCATCAAGTGTCTGACTGCCTTTGGTGATACCTGCCTTACCATCTAAGTCGGCATACATAATATCACCTGCCGCCCAGTTGCTTCCCAAAGCATCTTGTCCACCCACTGCGTCAAGATGTGCCTGCATCTCCTCATCAGTTTTGGCAATACCGATTGTCTCGAAGCCCCAAATCTCGCCGATTTCACGACCTGCAATGTAGCTGTTGATAGAATTAGTGGGATTTCCTGGATAGCTGACAATATAGGTGCGGGCATCAGCTAAGTTAAATTTCACGCCATAACCCAAACCGAACTTTGTCCTGTCTTGCCAACCCAATGTGAGTTCCCAACCTTTGGTCTTCAAGTCACAGTTATTTGACTTGGGGGTACTAATACCTAATGTGGCGGGCAATTCTTCGGAAGGACCTACCATGTCATCGGTGAAACGTACGTAGGTATCAAAGGTACCGTTAAGACGGTTGTTGAAGAAGCCGAAATCAAGACCGACATTCCAGGTGCGTACCTTCTCCCATGTCAAAGAGGTTGAGACAAGGCTGCCTACGTATGCCGTATTGGGCTTGTTACCATCTTGCAACCAACCACCAGCCACTTGACTAAGTACCATGCTGCGATAGGTTGGATACCAACTGTTAGTATTCATATTGCCCAATACACCGTATGAGAAGCGCAGCTTTAACAGATTGCAGGTATTGGTGAAGTTTTTCCAAAAACTTTCTTGGGCAATGTTCCAACCCAATGAGAAGGAAGGAGAAAGCAACCAGCGACTGCCTTTGCGAAAACGTGAGGAACCATCATAACGCAGATTTCCTTCAACTAAGTAACGGCCTTTATAGTCGTAGTTCACACGGCCGAAGAAGCCAACGGATGTCCACTGGGCACGATTTCCCGATACGGTCGGAGCCTTGTCGCTGCCGTCACCATAGAGGTTGGTCACCAAATCTAATTCGGGCAGTTCTTCCACCTGCAAGCCCCAAGCCTGTGCACTAAAGAATTTTTGGCGCATATCTTCTGATTGGAAACCGGCCATCACCTTGATGTTGTGGGCATCGTTTACTGTGAGGGAGTAGGTGGAATAGATGTTCCAGTTCATATAGGTTTCCTTAGTGTAGTCCTGATAAAGACTGCTGTCGCCATTGGTGTCAACAATGTTGCCTGCCACATCGTGGTTATAATATGGCAAGGATGTCTGACGTGTGTCAACATTATTTAGGCTGTAGTTGAACTCCACGTTGGTGACCCAATTCTTGATAGGCTCAATAACAAGACTTGCCTGTTGATAGGTCTTGTCGGTCTGCACGTTACGCGTACCGCCTTCAGCCAGCGACATGACAGGTGTATCTGCATTACTGTTGAAATAATACCCGTTTTCATCATACACGGGCAAGTTTGGCCATGTTTGACGACCTATCTTCTCATAGAGCCCGTCCCCGAAATTTGTAGGTCTCTCTAAGTCTTGACGGATGTAACGCATGCTGTAATTAAAGGTCAGCCATTTGGTAAGCTCTGCACCAAACTTTGCGCTGGCATTAAACCGTTTCATGGTGTCATCAGCGGGACGAAGCAGACCGTTCTGATCCAAGTAACCCATAGATGCATAATAGTTGAATTTCTCGGCTCCGCCGCTGATGCTCATGTTGTGCTCTTGTGAGAAGGATACATTCTTATAGATCTCGTGATACCAGTCGGTGTTGGCATAACCTGTGGTGAATGGGTCGCCGGCTGGCTTTCCCCATTGATCACCATCGGTAAGTAAACCGCCCGTATTAGTGCCGCCAGCTGCCTGAAAATCGAGCATCTGCTGCATTGTCTCATCGCTGAATATGGCTCCATAGTTGGCATTTTTGGCCGCCTCATTGAAATAGTTGGCAAAAGTATAGGAATCCATTTGCTTTGGCATACGGATAGGACTGTTGAAACGGAAACTGTTGTTATAGTTTACAACTGGCTTACCTGTTCGTCCTTTTTTAGTAGTTACTAAAATGACACCAAACGGTGCTCGTGAACCGTAAATGGAGGCGGCTGCGGCATCTTTCAATACTGAGACAGTCTCTATATCCTGTGGGTTGACAGTGTTTAGGTCTCCCTCCATACCGTCGATAAGGATGAGTGGGCTTCCGCTTGAACCATCACCGATGGTACCAGTACCACGAATGTTGACGGACATGTCTTTGTCCAACTCACCAGTGGTGGTGGTTATCTGCAAGCCTGGTACCAAACCCTGCAGAGCTTGGGTGGCGTTTACTACTGGACGGGAATCAAGATCCTTAGCAGTGGCGATACCTACAGCTCCTGTCAGGTTTACTTTCTTCTGTGTACCGAAACCTACGACAACCACTTCTCCCAAAAGCTCCGTGTCTTCCTCCAATGTGATGTTAAGTGTTCTTCCTGTTGTTACCTTTACTTCCACCGTCTTATAGCCGATATAGGAAACAACTAACGTCGCACCTGGATTCACCGATATGGAGAAATTTCCGCTTAAATCGGTAATTGTACCGTTCGATGAATTCCTTTTTTCCTTTACACTCGCCCCGATAATCGGAGAATTACCATCACTTACTGTACCATGCACATTTAATTGCTGCTGCACGGTTTGTACATTTGGACTTTCGTCTTCGGCCAATGCATCAATCGAATGACCGAACGTAAATCCACTCAGTAAAATAAAGACAGCCATCCATTTATGGCTCCTCTTTAGATTTAATAATTTGTTCTTCATTCTTTAAATAATTAATAATTAATAATCAGTATTTTAAAAATTTTTTCACTTAAAACATACCTATTATATATCTATGGATTGTGTATTTCTATCATTAATGATAAACATGCCTCAAATTCTTCAAGTTTATGGATAAACTTTCATAGTATGTGCAAGCATCTTCATTGCGTATTAGTCCAAGCATTAACGAAATACCGTACTTTTACACAAATTTTCAATGGCAAAATTAGTATGACATAGAAAATTTTCAAAAAATTTAAGGCAAAAGAATTAACGCTGAAAAGACAAATCATAACGCTGAAAAGACATACTCGTAATCATAGGTAGATTTGAAGAAATATGACGCATAATCATTGATATACACGCACATAATCCACTTTATACTTCAATGGAAAAGACGTATCTTCAGGGATGCCGCCATTACTTCCAAGCGCAAGATTAAGGAGAATATAATCACCGAAACCTGAGTAGTTTGTATTGAACGGATTCTCGTAGTTTCCGTCATAGCCCTGATTCTGAGTTGTTGATAAATCTGTCTCGTTGAGTAATTCACCGTCTAAATAGATTCGTATGAAATCTTTGTCCCAATCCATCCGCCATAGGTGGTATTTGTTAGCCCATTCGGAATCTTTGTCAGTGAAATGAGTGTATGGCATGATGGATTCATTCCACACTGCCGTATATCTCTTATCTGAACTCCAACATGTATTGGCATGAATGGCTGGAATGCCGTTCTTGGGATAAAATTCCAAAATGTCTGTCTCTCCGTTCATAGGCCATTCCCACATATTGCCAAGTGCCCAAATAGCAGGCCACGCTCCCATTGTAACAGGAATCTTTGCTCTGATTTCAAATCTTCCATATTTAAATGTATGGCTTTTCGCTGTTGTAATACAAGATGAAGTGTAGTCTGCCTGCATACGGTTCTTTCGCCAATCTGAACTTCCTGCCACATAGTTAGGATTGGGAACAGTCTCCCTCCGTCCTTCGATAACGAGACATCCATCCTTTACTGTTGCATTGTCTTCCTGATACCATTGCAGTTCTTCATTGCGAACAAAACCATATTCGTATGTCCAATCGTTTCCTGGTTTTCCGTCAACGTCAAATTCATCATTCCACACCAATGTATATCCATCGTAAGTTGTGGGAGCTTCATTTCTGGCTGTAGGATAATACTCTGCGGAACTTCCTAATGTCCTAAAAGACTGCGTTTGCCCATACCAAATGTTATCGTCTATCCTAAAATACGGACGCACATAATATGTGGTCAGTTCATCCAATCCTGACATAGTCACTGAAGACCAACTTGTATCGCCCTGTGTATCAACTTTCACACACTTATCGCCCACTGTCGGGATTGATTTCATCGATGAGAAACACACTCCTTTTTCCACCGCATCGGTATTTATCCCCTTACCACTGGAGATTTGCATCATTCCAGTAACTTCAGACCAGTTTGTCACCTCGTCTATATCAAGTGTTACATTTACTGGAAATGTCTGCTCATCGCTTGTCATATCATCACTTTTACATGAGAGACAAGAGAGCATAATTGCTAATAATATTGTAAGGATACCTGTTTTATATAATGAATGTTTATTTTCACATTATCTATTACTCTCCTTTCAAACGCAGGATGTTGAGCGAGTAAGGTGGAATGAAAAGCTGTGAAACATTATTATCGAAACTGATATGCCTTGAAACAGGATATACATTTGTCGGATTTGACAAGGTGTTCTCTGCCATTCCATTATCCGCCTTAAGCTGTATAAGTTCTCCTCCCTTTGTATTGAAATTGCCGAGATTGAGATTTGCCGTTTCTCCAGTATCACTTGTATTGACTATCTTCAATATTATCTCCTCTCCGGATTTATCCATTGATGCCGAAGTGAATATTCCAGGCAATACCTCTGTTTCAGTTTTATCATCTGAAGTCGGTTGCGTCTGATTCTGCATAAGGATTTTCTTTCCTTCCGTCACTTTGAGAACTTTGTAGCCTAAATTGTCCGACATCAGTTTCTGTACGTAATATGATGGTGTACCCATTACACTGCTGCTGTTGAACCTGACCATATCGGGCATCCAACAAGGATCGTTCTCGTTCACGAATATCGGGGCGTATGAACTCATTGATACCATATCACCATTGTTCTCCATTCCCATCATATATACAGCTTCTCCAAGTGCCGCATTTAAATTGCCCAATGTTCCGAAGGCATGGGTTACGGCATATTCTCCGCAATATACTTTCGGCTGACTGCGTGAATAGGCATCGTATTTCTCGAAATTGGCGGCAAACCACTCCGGGGAACGGTAATAATGCTCGTCAACAAGCTCCGCTTTCTCGTCTGACAGCCATCGAGGATCGTCAGTTCCCCACGCTGCCACATTAGCTATTATATGCATATCCGGATATTTGGCGAGTATGGCGTCACGGAATATCTTATAACGGTCGTAATAATGATCGGATGTCTGTGCACCGTCATTCTGATTGTTCTCATTACCTATCTCAATATATTCAAGATTGAATGGTTCGGGGTGTCCGTTCTTTGCCCGCAATGCTCCGTATGTGGTGGTTTCTGATCCATTGGCATATTCCAATGCGTTAAGACACTCGTCAACCCACATCTGCAACTCGTCAACTGGTGTCACGCCTCCGTGCCATATCCCGATATTGCAGACATATAGTGGCTTTGCACCTATATCCTCTGCAAGTTGGAGGTATTCGTGAAATCCGAGACCGTCTGTTGTGCGGTAGCCCCAGTTCTTATTCTCATGTCCCGGACGTTCTTCTATCGGTCCTATCGTGCGGTCCCAACGGAAGGCGTTGTCGGGTGTCTCCCGTCCCTCAACGAAGCAACCGCCAGGGAAACGCATAAAACGAGGATGCAGTTCCTGCAACATTTCCGCCAAATCAGCGCGCACGCCGTTCTCTCTTCCTTTGAAAGTAGGTGGGAACAGTGACACCATGTCAAGACTGAAATCGGCGTCACCTTTTGCGGTTATTACAAGCACGGCGTCTTTATCGTTGGCTGATGATGTGAGCTCTGCTGTTATATGTTGCCAGTCCTTGCTTTTGCTATCAACTGCCAACTGTGCCGTGGCGTATGGCTCGGAATTGGCCTTGCCCTTCAACATCGCCTGAAAGTCTGTTCCTTTCTTCACTTTAAGCCAAAGCGAGAGTTTGTATTGTCTCCCTTTTACTGCATTGATGCCCCAGAACCCGTTGTTTGAGACTCCTGCGTCACCATCTTCCACACCGCTTGTCACCACGTGAAGGCATTGTTTCTGAACCTTGTTCAGCAGATTTTTTGTCTCTATACTCATACTTACATCACCTTCAGCAGAAGTATATGGCTCCCACGAAACTGCTTCTTGAGCATCATCCTCAAAAGAGCGGTTGCGCACGAGTTCGGCATATATACCTCCGTCTGCTGCGTGATTGATGTCCTCATAGAATATTCCATAAAGCATCTGACTGATGTCAATACCTGGATTAGATGTGTCAATACTGATATTCACCTGTGCTTTCGCTGTCAGTGGAAGGCACAACATGGCGACTATGCCAAGTCGCAATAAAAAGTCAAAATTTTTAGTTTTATTCATGGCAGTATTTTTTATATATTATAATTCATAAACACCAATAAAATTACACTAATGGCAATCTTACATGTTTTTGCAAAGATACACAAATAAAATCAAACAGCCCCACCCTTTTGGTTAATTTGTTATAAGTGGCATAGCATAATATTTAACATGTCCACTTTGGAACGCACTTTTGAAAAAGCTACACTCATATTTGCAACCGTAGTTAATTC
>JAJQAR010000340.1 GCA_021203705.1 Prevotella sp.
AGCATATAGTTTTCATAGTAAGTAATCTTTAGTTGTTTTTAAAATGTTTGAAATTTCTCCTTGTTAATTATTTTATACCTAAGGTACGGTCATAGAGTTCACGAATCCACAAGCCTACTTTCTCCCAAGTTATCTGGTCAACCTCACGCTTTCCTTCGGTTTGCAGATAGTTGAACAGACTTGGGTTGTGGCAGATTGAATACATGGCGTCTGCCAATGCATGGATGTCCCAATAGTCCACCTTTATGCAATTGTCAAGAATTTCCGCGCATCCGCTCTGCTTAGAAATGATAGAAGGCGTGCCGCATTGCATTGCCTCAAGAGGTGAAATGCCGAAAGGTTCACTTACCGATGGCATTACGTAAACGTCAGAGTCTTTCAAGCACTCATAAACTTCCTTGCCACGCATGAATCCTGGGAAATGGAAGCGGTCTGCAATGCCCCTTTGAGCAGCGAGATAAATCATCGCATCCATCATATCACCGTTACCAGCCATGCAGAAACGCACGTTGCGTGTACGGTGGAGAACCAAACTTGCAGCCTCAACGAAATACTCAGGACCCTTCTGCATTGTGAGACGACCGAGGAAAGTAACCACTTTCTCTTTGTCGGTATGGTCAGGACGAGGAATGTCCTGAAGTTCCTGGCGCAGTGGATAAACTGCATTATGTACTGTGAAGCACTTTCTTGGATCTTGATAATAATGATTGATAACCGTCTGACGGGTAAGCTCGCTCACGCACATTATACAGTCGGCATGGTCCATACCATCTTTCTCTATAGCGTAAACAGTAGGGTTCACATTACCACGGCTGCGGTCAAAGTCGGTAGCATGTACGTGGATGCACAGTGGTTTTCCGCTTATCGTCTTGGCATGGATACCGGCAGGGTAGGTGAGCCAGTCGTGAGCGTGGATTATGTCAAATTCCTGCTGGCGGGCAACGACACCGGCAACGATTGAATAGTTGTTTATCTCATCGTGCAGGTTGTCCTGATACTTACCAGAGAACTCGATGCAGCCCAAGTCGTTGAGTGCCATATAGTTGAAGTCAGCGTAAATATGATCACGCAGACTATAATATGTCTCAGGTGACATGATGTTACCGATACGGTTCTTAACATAGTCGTAAGGAACGTCACGGTATGCGATAGGCACCGCATTCATAGCGATAATATTCATAAAACTCTTATCCTCGTCGCCCCAAGGTCTTGGAAGACAGAATGTAATCTCCAAATCACCTTGAGCAGCAAGGCCGTTGGTTATACCGTAACTTGCAGTACCTAAACCTCCGAGAATATGAGGAGGAAATTCCCAACCAAACATTAAAACTTTCATATAGTCATCCTCCTTTCATTATTTTATATATGAATACTTTTCGAGAAGGCTCAATGTCCTCAATATTTCAGCCACATTCATTGCAAAGCTGACTGCACCACGAGCACGGAACGGTGGGTTACCGTCGGACATCTCAGGTATAGTACCAAGACAGTTGATAGTCATCTCATCCTCGTAACCAACCATTTGTCTCTCTATGAAACTGAAACGAGTACGCTTGTAAAGGCGCAGGTTTGCCTCCATATAGAAAGCACCCAACCAAGGCCATGCCGTACCCTGATGGTAAGCATAGTCGCGCTGGTACTGCGGACCGACATACATCGGGTTGTAGCCGCCACTCTTAGGAGACAGTGAGCGGAGCCCCTTCGGTGTCAACAACTCACGAGTACAGATGTCCAAAACACTCTTCTTTTGTTCTGGGGACAGAGGAGAATAGTCGAATGCCACTGGGAATATCATGTTAGGACGAACGCTCCAGTCCATCATGTTGCCGTCAACATAGTCGAAAAGGTAGCCGTAATCGTTCATGAACGTACTTACGAATGACTGTTTGCAAGTCTCCGCAATGCTCTCCCATTTCTCGATTGTCTTCTTGTTGTAACCAGCCTCTGTTGCTAAACGAGCACCAAATTTGAGGGCATTATACCAAAGAGCGTTGAACTCAACGATGTAACCAGTACGTGGAACAACCGGGCGACCATTGGCTGTGGAGTTCATCCATGTGATAGCCTTATCACGACCGTTGGCATATACTAAGCCGTTATCATCGAGGCGCAGGTTAGGATGCTTGCCTTCTACGAAATAATTGAGTATGTCGCAGACAAGTTTGCTGTAATTCTTTATGCACTGCTCCTCACCAGGATATTTAGCGTATTGCTGTATTGCCCAAATAGCCCACAGGAACACATCAGGATGGTCAATCTCCGAAATAGCCACTGTAAGCGGTTTGCCATCCATAAACTCCCTGATGCCCTTTTCCGCCGTCTTCATCACTATGTCGAAATTGTCAGGTTCGAGAATTGACAATGTAAGGCCAGGAAGAGCGATGAATGTGTCGCGTGCGCGGCACTTGAACCATGGGTAACCTGCGAAAATATAGACCTCATCGTCAGAGACATGGTTGTAGAACTGGTGGGCGGCGGTAACGAGGCAGTTATAAAAATTGTCTCTTGACCTCTTTTCACCTGCTTCCGCCTCGAAAGCCTTCTTCAAGGTACGACTCTTTATCTCTGATGTCGCAGCAGCAAATACGATGCTCTCGCCTTTCTTGATGTTCACCTCAAAATAACCAGGTACGTACAGATCCTCATTAGAATCATATCCACGCTCCTGTTCCTTAGGATATTCTATTCCTCTGTACCAATCAGGAGCGAATACAAACTGATTAGCCTTGCTTAGTTGCATGTACAGGTCGGGATAACCAGCATACATACACGTACTGATACCGTTGTCAACCAAGTGGTATTCCCTACTGGCGACACTGTTCTCGTGGGTGAACTGCCTTACGCTGCGGAATGCCAAGAATGGGCGGAGACGCAAAGTAGTTGTGTCTTGCCCTTCTTCCAGAGTATAGCGAATCAAAATACGATTCTCGTAATGCTGGAATACGACTTCCTTTTTCAACAACACACCTCCTACACGATATACCGTTGTAGGAATCTTGTCGCAATTAAACTCGCGGATGTACTTATGACCTGCGGGACTGAAATTGTTGCCCTGGTACTTATGCAGTCCTAAATTGAATTCAACTCCATGCTGAACGACTGTAATATCCAAAGAGGAGAGCAGCACATGGTTCTCGTCGTCCAATTCAGGTATTGGAACAACGAACAAGCCATGATACTTGCGTGTGTTACAGTCAACAATCGTAGAACTAGAGTAAGCCCCGGAACGGTTAGTACGTATCAACTCCCTTGAAAGAGATTCTTCCAAGTTGGTCATAAGAGCCTTTTCAAAACGAAGATAACTCATAGTTGTTATTATAAATAAGATTTAAAGTTTTTCGATAATAGTCATTCAAAAGAAATTTGTCATTACTCCAAACGACTTTTCAAAGGTACTAAAAATATCATTATG
>JAJQAR010000272.1 GCA_021203705.1 Prevotella sp.
CGTATCATCAGACTTATATGTCGATTTTATGTTATCTTTTGCCATAGCTCATGTATTATTTGCAGTTTTATTACGATTTCCTATTTTCATCAGAAGCAAGCCGATAGATGTCCAGAACAGTTCTCTCACACGGCAAATTATGCTAACAAACATCGCCGTTCCTGCGGTCATGCCCAACTGTGCCATAGACATTGCAAAACCACCCTCGCGCCCACCGAGTTGCAAGGGCAGAAAGCCGAGCAGGTTGGCAAAGAGCGATGTGAATGCAAGGATGAGGAACGAATGGATAAATGTCATAAAACAGCCTGTAAAGCCGCCCCCTCCGTTTATGCCGAAAAGCATCAGCATGAAAAATATCTCAAAACTTTGCAGTAAACGTCCCACATATTCCAAGAAAAAACTGCCGAAGAACGAATGTTTGTTCTGGCTGTGCAGTTCGGAAATCAGGCGGTCTATTTTTTGCAGATCCTCACGGTGGTTTTCAGAAAAACGTTTCCCCCAATGGTGCAGTCCTGGCAACTTGCCGATTAAACGTATCAGTTTCACCACCATTCCATACTTATATCCACGTACAAAGAGGTAGATGCCACCGCAGCAGAATAAGGCAGCAAGGAGCAAGACAATGCCTGTCGCAGTGTCCAACGGCAGGTGACCGGCGATAGCAAGGATAAGATAAACTACGATGCTTGTCATCCAGAACCAGAAATGGCTGAAAACGTGCATCATGACAAAAAGAACTACCGAAGATGTGGCACGTTGCGTGTCGATGTATCTTGAAAGTTCCATGATGCGATAAGCCTCACCGCCTATCATTCCCATCGGTGTGGCATAGTTGAGGGCAAAGCCTGTCACGGTAAGTTTCATCAACCGCAGGAAACTGATTGTGCAAGGACCGCTGCCACGAATGATAATGTGCCATGCCCAAGTATTAAGCAAATAGAGAAAAAACCACAAACCCAATATCGCCGCTAACCAGTAGTCTGCCTGTCGGATATATGCCCATAGTTCAGTGAAACTCACGTGGAACGTGCAGAGCATAATGACGACAGCCGTTAAGCCGATGACGAAAAACAGGTTGTTGATACGTTTTCTCATGCTTTTTTATTTATTCCCTATATCGAGATATTTCTCCTGCCATTTTATGTAATAATCGGGCTTGTCGGTGAGTAGCTCCCCGTCGGCACTGATGAACAACTGAGTGGTACTGCCTTCAGCACAGAGAACATCGCTGCCTTCCTTGTATATCTTATATGTGAAGTCAAGTCGTGCGCCAGGGTGATAAACATATTTGGTATGTATCTCGGCAACGTCGTTTATAGCCAACGGAGCAAGGTAGCGGATGTGCACATCGTAAACTGGTGCATAGATACCTGCTTTCTGCATATCGGCATAACCGATGCCTGAAAAGTGCCGTCCGAATGACTCGCGCCCATCTTCCAAGTACGTGATATATGAGCCATGCCACACGCATTGCATGGAGTCAATTTCGCTGAAACGTACTGGAA
This sequence comes from Prevotella sp., assembly GCA_021203705.1. Classification (GTDB taxonomy): domain Bacteria; phylum Bacteroidota; class Bacteroidia; order Bacteroidales; family Bacteroidaceae; genus Prevotella. Next base: position 1,506 of record JAJQAR010000272.1, read on the forward strand.
CACGGCAAATGTATTCAAGCGTTTTCATCTTATTATTACATAACAATCTTTGGATCAAATACTTTACTGCTGACCTCGCCGTTGAACACGTAATTGGAGAAATCATACAGTGTATAGTTCTCTCCTTTCTCGTTGATGCGTAGGCTGCGCACTTCACCAGCTTTCAGGTCAATTGTCAATATGCAGGAGGAGTACATCATCTTGCGTTTCAACTTTGCATCAGTTACGGTAGGGGTGATGGTTATGGTGCAGGTATTGCCCTGTGTTTTCTGTTTCACGTCAGCCATGCTCGTCAGTTTGGAATTGGCTTCGCCAGAAATCAGGTTGCGGAGAACGTCTCCTAAAACCTCAAATGGGTTGTCGCCCTTTCCATCCGCTTTGGCAACGTGCTGCTTGCCGCTCTTTACCATAGTATAAGTATCGTTAATTGCCAACAGCATTTCTTTGGAGTCCTTAAATACCATACTCACACTGTTTGGTTTCTTGTAATAGAAATATCCATCGCTCACAGCGTCTTTTGTCAGGGCTGCATTGTGACGGGTTTGCTTGACACGAGTGGTTAATGTATTCGCCGACTTGTATTTTTTCGCAACTTTACTTATGTCTGTCTGTTGTGCCGAAGCCCCTATGAAGACAAGGAAAGCGGTAAGGAATAGAGTAAATATTCTTTTCATATCTTTCTTGATTTTGTTTATGTATATAATCCTCCGTTTATGGAAATAACTTCTCCCGTAATGTAGCCAGCCTGTGGTGAGGCGAGGAAACCTACTAATTCCGCCACTTCTTCAGGCGTGCCGAAACGCATGGCAGGGATGGTATTTTTCAATGTCGCCTTGTCGAGGCCTTCCGTCATGTCTGTTTCGATGAAGCCGGGAGCTACGGCATTTACCGTAACATGCTTGCGTGCCACTTCCAACGCCAATGCCTTAGTTGCGGCAATGAGACCGCCTTTTGCTGCGGAATAGTTGCACTGTCCGGGCAGTCCTTTCAGACCGCTTACGCTTGCCACATTGATGATGCGCCCCTGCTTATGCACGAGCATAGACTGCAAAACGGATTGTGTCACGTTGTAGAAGCCGCTCAAGGTGATGTCAAGCACGTTGTGCCAATCTTCTTCAGGCATGAATATCAGGATATTGTCGTGGCGGATGCCAGCATTGTTAACCAATACTTCTATGTATTCATCGGGATGGTTGCTTTCCCATGCTTCCATAGCTTTCACCACTTGTTCACGTTTGCTCACATCGAACATCAGAGTTTCTCCGTCCTGACCTTCCTGACGTACCAGTTCCAGCGTTTTTTGCGCTTCGCCAACGTTGCTAACATAGTTGATGAGGATGTCATAGCCCATCTTCGCCAACTTGATGCAGATAGCGCGGCCTATTCCACGGCTGCCACCAGTTACTAATGCGTATTTCTTCATTGTCATATCTTTTTTAACTGAATTTTTAATTATCTTCCCAAGCAACTAACGCAAGCAATAGCGAACTTTTAACTTTTAACTTTTAACTTCCTACAATCTCCCAAATTGTTTCCTTTCCTAATATCTCGGCACAGGTATAGAATGCTGTCATGGTTACGCCATGCACACCATGCAGCATCAGGCTTTGGCCTGTTTGTAATAGGTTTGGAATAGGAGTGCGTGGAGACAGCAGTGTCTGCAAAGGATAACGGAAATCCTTGCGCACACCGTATGCACTGCCTTCTGGTGTTAGAGTATAGTCATGCCAAGTGAGTGGTGTGCTTGTATAACTCTGGATATATTCCCTAAGACTATGTATAAATCTCGCAGCAAGTTCTATGCATTCGTCTGCCATGCGTTTCTTCATCTCCTTGTAGTCCTCGTTACGCTTGCCTACCTGCGTGTTATTCCACAATTTGCATTGTTCCCAAAGCATTGGGG
>JAJQAR010000291.1 GCA_021203705.1 Prevotella sp.
GCTATGACAAGTACAAGAGAAAAATTTAAAATAAAATAATAAAATGAAAAAAGGTATTCATCCGGAAAACTATCGCCCCGTCGTATTCAAGGATATGTCCAACGGCGATATGTTCCTTACAAAATCTACTTGCAAGTCCAACGAGACAGTAGAATTTGAAGGTGAGACTTATCCTTTGGTGAAAGTCGAAATATCAAGTACATCACACCCTTTCTACACTGGCAAGAGCAAACTCGTTGACTCCGCTGGACGTGTGGATAGGTTCATGAGCCGATACGGTAAGTCAACTCGTAAATAATATTTATTATTCAATACCCCTCAAAGCGCATATAGATGTTATGGAAAATACATCTATATGCGCTTTTGTTGTTTCTATAATATATGCTCATAGCTCTCACCGTTGTTGTCTATTTCTGCCTGATTTTCATTATTAGTAGGTTCACGGCAAAGCACACCAACAACAATAGTTTCTACTGCGCTGACAGAAAATCTCCATGGTACATGGTAGCTTTCGGTATGGTGGGTGCCTCTATATCTGGTGTAACTTTCGTTTCTGTGCCAGGAATGGTGATGTATTCCGGAATGACTTACTTACAGACTTGTCTCGGCTTCATTCTCGGCTACTTTGCCGTCGCTTTCATCCTACTGCCCATATATTACCGTCTCAACCTCACGACTATTTATACCTATCTTCTAAAACGACTCGGAAAACGGTCGTACAAGACAGGTGCGGCTTTCTTCCTGCTTTCTGACCTCACTGGCTCTGCCGTGAAATTCTATGTTGTTTGCATCATTCTTCAACGGTTCGTTCTTGACGATTATGGCATACCTTTTTATATCACTGTACCTGTTCTAATCCTCCTTATCTGGCTTTACACACAAAAAGGAGGGGTGAAAACTCTCGTTTGGACAGATTCTTTTCAGACATTTTGCATGCTTGGCGCATTGGTGCTTATTATATTTAAGGTGGTCGGAGAACTTGACATGAATGTTGTAGAGGCTGCCAAAGCAGTGGCAACAGACAGTCACAGTAGGATTTTTGTTTTCGACAACTGGCTTTCCACACAAAACTTCTGGAAACAGTTAATTAGCGGTGCCTTCATCGTCATCGTAATGACAGGACTGAACCAGAACATGATGCAGAAAAACCTCACGTGCAAAACTTTGCGTGAGGCTCAAAAAGATATGTGCGTGTATGGCTTCGCTTTCGTTCCTGTCAACCTGCTGTTTCTCTCTCTCGGCATTCTCCTCATGATGCTGGCACAGAAAAACGGAATTTCATTGCCAGACAGTGCTGACGAACTGATGCCTATGTTCACGGCGACAGGCAGCTTAGGTAACATGGTACTCGTACTGTTCATAATTGGTATAGTGGCGGCATCATTCAGTACTGCCGACTCATCACTCACCGCCCTCACCACATCCTATTGCGTTGACATTATGGAACGTCCGAATGACGAGCGTCTGCGCCGTCGTGTGCATATCTGCATGGCTTTGGCTTTCATCGTGTTCATCATCCTTTTCCGCCTGGCAAACTCAACGAGTATCATTGATGCCGTGTATATTCTTTGCTCCTACACCTACGGTCCATTACTCGGTCTTTTCGCTTTCTGCTTACTTACCAAACGAAACGTCAACGACAAGGCAGTGCCCTATATCGCCATTGCATCACCCATTCTCTGTTTTGCCATAGATTACCTTACCTCCCACTTCATCGGATATAAGTTCGGCTACGAACTCCTCCTGCTCAACGGACTAATCACGTTCTGTGGACTGTGGGCGAACAACAGGAATGCAATTTGCAAAAAATAAGCCGGAACGTGAATTTCCGACTTCACATTCCGGCTTTCATGTCAGAAGATTTTTACCTTAAAAAAACTATTATTTCTTATCGTCTTCATCCTCCTCACTAAAGTAATCTTTCTCAGCGTCCTTCAATCTGCTCACAATACCTTGCTTGCACTCCGAAGCTGAAGCATCAGGCGGAACACAGTACATGACATCACGTACCTTACGGTTGTATTTCATACGACTGCTCCTCTCACGCCTAAACATCTCCTTCATACCATCATCGTCCTGCTGGAATTCAAGGGCATTGTCAATATGCAGCGACTGTGCCGTACCCTGTACGTCAATGTTAGCCCCGATGAAATTGAAATTCCAACCCATTTCCTTCAAAGCGTCAATCATACGTACTACTTTCTCACGGGTGTATTGTCTGGAGGAATTTTCCATACCATCTGTAATTATGGTAACAGCACCTATGGCAAAATCTTTCGTATCAACTAATGTTTTCAAGTCCACAAGAGTAGAGCCTACCGCATCATACAGTGGTGTACATCCGTTTGGCTGATAATCATTCCCTGTGATATCCTTTGCCTCGTCTATCGGACGGTTTTTGATAAGATAACGTGATGGCACGGGACCACCTGACTGAAAGGCATATATACTTACATATTGATCTTGCGTATCACCATGCAGTTTCTGTGCTGAACGGATTGTGTTGAGTGTCTCGTTGCACCCACTGATTGTCTGGTGGGTAACTCCGCTCATTGATCCTGACTCGTCAAGGATAATGAGATTGTAAATGTCTGTTTTCATGTTCTTAAAATTTTTTAGTTAGACTTAAATTCTTAAATTCATATATTGAAAGGATTGCGTTGGTTGGCATCTTTTTTCTTCACATTTTGTTCAAATGCCTCCTCATCAAATGAGTATAGATTCGGCTTACGGTTGTGTGAGGCTATCGCACTGACACCCTCTCCAAGAAGATAGTCGTTGGATGTCATCTTGCGGGCGAAATTGCGGCGGTCGTATGTCGTTCCGTTGATTATCTCATACAGACGTTGCAACTCTGACATTGAGAATTTCTCGTCAAGCAACTTGAACGCTATTGGACGGACTCGCATCACCTCCTGGATATGTTTCCTCGCCTTTTCCACTATGTCATAGTGGTCAAAAGCCAACGGGGGCAACTCGTCAATATCAAACCACAATGCTCTCGCTGCATCATCGGCGGCTATCAATTGGTAGTCTGACTTCCTCACCAAAGCGAAGAACGCCACCGTTACTACTCGCTCACGAGGGTCGCGCTTCACGGAACTGAATACATGGAACTGCTCCAAATAGATATTCTTCACGCCTGTCTCCTCACTCAACTCCCGCATGGCGCACTGCTCTATCGTCTCGTCTATCTTCATAAATCCACCCGGCAATGCCCAACTTCCTTTATACGGTTCGAGCCCTCGCTCTATAAGCAACAGATGCAATACCTTGCCATCGTAACCGAAAACCACTGCATCTGCCGTTATAGATGGATGTGGATATTTATATTCATATTTCTTTTCCATTTCATATTTTTTACGTTTTAATGTTCCTATTCTTATCTCATTGTGTAATTA
>JAJQAR010000371.1 GCA_021203705.1 Prevotella sp.
ATATTATAAACCGTAACTGAATTTTGAGGCGACACCATAAAAAATCAAACATTTTTACGGTGTCGTTTTTTTCGCCATAATGATTTTTTATTTTTTATTTTTTATTTTGCCGAAGGCATAGTCATTTTTATTATATATCTTTGCAAGTGGTATTATGAAAAATGATTAATAAAACCATGGAAGGGAAGAATATGGTATTTGACATTGAACGGTTGACGGTGGAAACAGAGCGGGCAATGGAATTGCAGGAATATAAGGACAATCTAAAACTCAAAAACTCTGCTTTGAACGGAATAAAGGAAGATATAGCAAAGGTATATGGTCATATTGTGGATTGCTGTTCAGATGTTATTGAGCAATATACTACATGGGACTATCAATGTTACAGGAATGCATATATGCGCAACAGTGTTACAAAAGTCGAGACACGTGAAACAATGTCGTTGCTGTCTGCCCACCTCAAAGATATGCTTATGTTCGACCACGACACATGGCAGATGAGAGCCGTGAGAGAGGCAAGATTATTGGAATATAAAACCAACAAAGACAGCACATTGGAAGACACAATGCTTTATGGTATGTTTGGAACGTATAGAAGTTATTGCAAGTATTTCTACAATTTCGCCTTCCGCATAGGCATGAAAATACAGGAATATAGTTTTATGCACGACAATAAATACCTTGAGATTGAGGATTTGGAAAATGATGTGCGTGCCTTATGCTTGTATGCAGCAATAACGCATGAAATCAGAACCAAAAGTATTGAATAACTTTCGGCCCTAATTTCTAATATTTTCATCTCTCACCACTTGTTTCCTTGATTATTGTAACGCAAATAGCAGCGATAACGAGGAATGCTCCCGAAACTAACATCATGCTGCTTTGTGCGCTTCCGACGAGGCTCAACACTGTGCCGCCCAATGCTGCCGCAATGATTTGGGGAATGCAGATAGTGCCGTTGAATAGTCCGAGATAAGCTCCCATGTGACTGCCGTTAAGGGCGTTGGTGACTATAGTGAAAGGCATTGCAAGCATCGCAGCCCAAGCACAACCGATAAGCAGGTAAGGCACAAACAGAACGTATTGGTTGTGGATGAAAGGTATCATTAGGAATCCTATACCACCGAGAATAAGACTTGATGCGTAGGCTACCTTGCGGTTGCTGAAACGAGGAAGCATAACAGCCCATAACACACTACCGATAGCCTGTACAGCAAAAAGTATTCCCACCCAGTTGCCAGCGGCCTGGAAATGCGCTGATGCGGGGTCGGTGGTGTTCCAGCATGTTTCAGCTATTGCACCATTTGTATAGTTCCACATATAAAGAAAAGCTGCCCAGCAGAAGAATTGTACCAATCCCACTGTCCAGAACGCTGTCGGGGCATTTCGCAGAAGTTTTATTATGTTTACTTTCTCCTCGTTGAGCGGTTTGTCAAGTCCGTGGTATTCAGCATACTCTTTTGGAGGCATTTCTTTTACTTTTACCGATGTATAAATCACACATAGAATCAGTATAATCGCTCCTATGTAGAAAGAGTAAATCACAGAGTCGGGTACGACACCTTTTGCAGCTACGTTGCTGATACCAAGGAACGTGAAGAAAAACGGGAATACGTATCCCACCAATGAGCCAGCGTTGCACAGAAAGCTCTGTATTGAATATGCGAGAGCCTTCTGCTTCTCATTTACCATATCACCAACAAGCATTTTGAACGGTTGCATAGCCATGTTGATACTTGTGTCGAGGAACATTAGAGATATCAAGCCGAATACCATTGCTGTTGACACCGCCATGCCCAAAGAACCGGCATTGGGTAACAGACACATCACGAGAACGGCTACCAATGCCCCTATAAACAGGTATGGTATGCGTCGCCCGAAACGGCACCACGTCTTGTCGCTGCATGTTCCAACTATTGGTTGCACAATAATTCCCATTAGTGGAGGCAAGATCCAGAAGTAGCTGAGACTGTGGGGATCGGCTCCAAGAGTAGCGAAAATTCTACTGATATTGGCACTTTGAAGGGCGTATGCTATCTGTACGCCGAAAAAACCAAAACTAAGGTTCCAGAGTTTGAAGAAACTCAAATCAGGCTTTTTCTTTAAATTGGTACTCATTTTAAGGTGTGTTATTTTGTTTATGCTTTTTCTTGTTCAAAGGGAATTTTCCTTGTAGTTCCCCTCACGATAAGTCGTGTTCTTACCACTCGTCTCTCCACTTTGTCAATAGGGATTTTCTCTTCCGCTTTCCCGATAAGAATTCTCGCAGCTTGTCGCCCCACCTCCATACCATTTTGTTCTACAGTGGTAAGCATAGGGTCGCATGCTATTGCTCGCTGTCCGTTGGTGAAACCGCAGATAGAAATATCTTCGGGTACTTTCAGTCCCATGCGCTTTATCGTATATAAGATACCGATAGCAGTATCATCGTTAACAGCGAAGAAGGCATCAGGATGGTTATTCGCTTGCATTATCTCTGGTGTAATCAGTTCTGCATCTTCACGGTTGTCACAATACATTTTCACACAAGCATCGGGATTGATACCGTGTTTCAATAAAGCGTCACGCCATCCATTATATCTGTTTTTCGATATTTCCAATTTCATGGGAGAACCGTAGAACGCTATTTTCCTACACCCTATGCGTATCATGTGCTCAACGGCAGAGAATGCGCCCATATAGTCATCCACTACAACCCTACTAGCGTTTATGCCAGTACATATCCTATCGTAGAATACTAATGGCACGCCATTGTCCATTAGTTTTTGGAAATGGTCGTACTTTACAGTATTCTTTGACTGTGAGACAATAATGCCGCAAACCTTATTCTCATAGAAAGATTTGCATATTTCCACCTCACGCTCATAATCCTCGTTGCTCTGGGCAACCATAAGCTGATACCCACATTTTGTAGCTTCTTCCTCTATACCGCTCAATATAGATGAGAAATAAAAGTGTGTGAACTGTGGTATTATGATACCTATCACTTTCATTACCCGACGGTTGCGCAAAGATTCCGCAATTATGTTGGGACTGAAATTGTGCTCTTTTGCATAACACTTGATTTCTTCACGCCTTTTCTCGCTTATACGCACATCGTCTTTAAGGGCACGAGATACCGTAGCCACGGAAACTCCCAGTTCCATTGCTATATCTTTCATGGTTATCGGTATCTTCTTATCGGGCATAGTTACGGTATTGTTTGTGCAAAAATAGAAAAAACACTATAAACTTGCAGAAACGTATCTTTATATCTATTTCTTTACCTACGCAAACGTTTGCATAGTGAAAATTACATATTTTTGTTAAAAGAAAAAGAATTTGTTTACAACAAGTTTATTTTTGCAATAGTAAAGTTGATAAATACCTATCGAAGCATATACTTTGGGACTATTAAGA
>JAJQAR010000208.1 GCA_021203705.1 Prevotella sp.
GTTGTTGGCACCTGGCTCACGTCGCCCCCGAAGAAACGGCTGTTGGCTATGATAGTGTCTGTGGTCAAAGTCTTTACTCGCGTGCGGCTGGTGAGGCTACTGAAGGGCTCATTGAAGGCTATGTGTCCGTCTGGTCCTATGCCGCCCATGAAGAGGTCTATGCCGCCAGCTTCGGAAATAGCCCTCTCGTAGGCGAGGCATTCGGCCTGTAAGTCAGGAGCGTTGCCGTTAAGAATATGCACATTCTCCTTGAGAATGTCGATGCGGCTGAAGAAATTCTTCCACATGAAGCTATGGTAGCTCTCAGGGTGCTCCTCGGGGAGACCCACATATTCGTCCATATTAAATGTAACAACGTTCTGAAAACTTACCTTGCCTGCATGGCACAACTCTACGAGGTGCTGGTAAAGACCCAATGGAGAACTGCCGGTAGGACAGCCCAGTTTAAAGGGTTTCTCCGCGGTGGGAGCGGCAGCGTTTATCTTGCCTGCCACATACTCTGCAGCCCAGCGGGAAAGCTGAGCATAATCGGGTTCAATAATTACTCTCATAATCTGGAAATAATAAGGTTATCTACTTATGTATTTAGCTTTCTCTCCATCCGACTCATATATGCAGCGCTTTAAGGCTGACGGTGTGGTGCGCACCGCATCCTTAGTTAGCTCAGGCACATTGTAGCTCTTCAGGAGCATGATGTTCTGCTCGGGGTCTTCCTGCGGCAGGCAGAACGCTTTGCGTGAACGCCCCTGTCTGTCGAAATAGGTGATGAAGGGACGAGTGTAGTTCCCGTCCATCCTCCGGGTACTGAACACTATCCAGCGACCGTTACTGCTCCAAGAGTGGTAACTGTCCACATCGGGGCTGTTTGCCTCGGTGAGCGGATATATGCTGTCATTGCTCAGGTCTTTCACAAACAGGTCGCTGCTTCTGTGCCAGATGTGGAACTGCCCATAGTCCCCCTCGGCATAGAGAAGATAGCGTCCGTCGGGACTAATGCGGGGAAATGAGGCACTGCGACCACGTGAACTGCAGTCAACAACGGTCTCAGGTTCCCCGAATTGAAGTGTCTGAAGGTCAAAAGAGAGGCGTTTCACATCGTAGTGCAAATTCTCGTACTGTACCATCATTGTGCTTTGCAAACTGTCGGGCAGCGTGTGGTCAATAGGGTCGGTGGCCACACAGTAGTAAAGCCAATTGCCGTCGGGCGACCAACAGGGGAAAGTCTCCAGCTCGGTTGAGCTGTCGAGCACAACGCGCACTTCGTTCTTGTCTGCGTCGTATAGCAACAGGTCGCTCGCCTCGTCCATCACCTCTATCTTTTCAGGGTGCTTGATGTGGAACACCTGCCCCGTCTTGTTGGTTGAAATGGCAACAAGATTCTTCTTGGGGTGCCACGAGGGATAGACTCCAGAAGCAAGAAGACTATCTCCCTGTATCTGCACCTTCCTCGCCTTGCCGTCCATCACCAGCACGGTGCCTCCATGGTTGGCGCGGACATGGAAAAGCATATTCTTGGTGCTGTAATTCTGATAGTTGTGGCAGTTGATGCAGTGGTTATTGTCTTCCTCGTAATTACGGGTATTCTCGTAGATGATCGCCTCCGTCCAGTTAGTGAGGTTGCGCTGGTAGAGCCCAAGCTGACGGTAAAGCACGTAACCTGGCTCTATAAGCCTATAGCTGAGATAGGGGTCGATGTCCTCCTCCGCCACGCTCAACCGATGGCTCTTATATTTGCGCCATCCGCCCGGCATGTGGGCGTAGACGGTGACTGTTATATCAGCTCCCTTGTTGGTCTGCAGCAGGGCTCGCCACTCGGTGGTGTCTATCTTCACTTTCAGGTCCTCGCCCCCGCCAGTCACCAGTTCCCCGCCTTTGTCGCCCTTGTATGCCACTACAAGCTCAGTAGCCGCCTTTTCCCTTAGCATGAAGTTCAGCGGGGCGATATTAGGCGGAATAGTCACGTCGTTGTAGTCGGGGTAGGTCACAGCCTGTTCCTCGTATTCCACGCTCTTTGCGGGAATGGAGTATTTCTTCTTTCCGCATGCCGCCATGAGCAGCGCCACCAGCAGCAGTGGCAGAAGGTATGATAATCTTTTCATTAGTTCACTCCTGAGCTTGATGATTTACGTGCTTCTTCTTGTCGCTTCGTCGCCTTAAGGTTGCCGAAGAAATAGTAATAGGGATAGTATCCCTTATATTTCGGGAACAGCTCACGCGCATACTTGGCACGGTCTTTCATGTAAGGCTTCACTTCCTTGGCAAAGCGGGCAAGATGCTCACGCTGCCATTCCAGCCCCAAGAAGTTCTGCATCAATTCGGGTTGCTTGCTCGACATCAACGCCAAAGCCTCGGCAAAGCTCTCTGGCGGCGTGGTACCTCGCATGGGATAGCAACGGTAGATAAACTGCGGCATGCTCTTTGAGTAGAGGTGCACCGCCAGACAGTTCCATAGGGCGTTTATGCTGCGCCCCTCGAGCAGGGCGGCATTGTAGCCCAGAAAGGCGGGCTGCTCGAAGTTGTTCTCGAAGTTGTCGTGCACAGGCTCCGTGAGTCTCACCATGTGGAATTCTGGGTCACTGTTGACCGCGGCGCTGTCACGCAGCATGGGCTCATACTTCTTCAGCCATTTGCCCTCGAAGGGCACACGATGGAGAATGGTAAAATACTTCTCCGCCACCTCCCATTCGCCATTCATCAGCGCGCATTTCGTAAGCAATTTCAGGGCTCGCAGGTTCGGACCGTTCATGGTGAGATTCTCCATGGCGTGATGGATGCTCGTCTCCACCAGCCCTGCATAAAAGTCACAATCCGCCATATAATAGTCGCCCACGTTGCAGAGTGTGCCTCCAAACTCGTGGATATACACGTCGTCATAGTCCATTCGTATGTCAAAGAGATGGGTGGCTATCTCGCCCCTCTGCACAAGGGCTATGGCGTAGTAAGCGGCTATGGGGCGGTAAGACATCTCAGCGTGGTCTCGCGCCGTCTGCGCCATTTTTGCCCAATCCTGCCTCTCCATGCAGCATTGCATCTTTGTGGTCACACGCACGTATGGGCGCAACAGTTGCGAGATTAGCATCGGCACGGCTACCGTCAACACCACAGCCAGCAGATATGTCGAGCTAAGTTTCCAGTTCTCTCCCGCCTGCGCGCGCAATATTGGGGGAAAGCGGTGATGTTTGCTGAAAGAGCGGATTATCAGCGCAATTATCAGCAGAACCACGAAACACAGGAAAGGAATGCCCATTATCTTGCCCGCCTCGTTCTCGAAATAGAGGTCGAAGCCTAAATAAGCCGTGTAGCTCATATAGAGGAGCGCGGGGATGTATTGCAGCAACTGCCACCACGAGCGCAGCCTCAGGCAGTAGCCAAAAAGGTAGGTGCCCCCGG
>JAJQAR010000037.1 GCA_021203705.1 Prevotella sp.
CATATTTCTTTACAAGATAAAGTCCTATTCCTGTTCCTTCTACATGTTTTTGTCCCTTTCTGCTTTGGAAGAAGCGTATGAATACCAAAGGAAGATCTTCTTCGGAGATGCCCGTTCCGTTGTCGGCAACAGTCACACGTACCTCACCAGGTGATGTATGCATTGAAACGATTATTTTGCCTTCTCCGTCAGATACATATTTCACGGCATTGGATATCAGATTTATGAATATGGATTCTATTTTCAACTGGTCCATATTAAGCCAAAGGATATCCACATCCGATTCCAAGCGCAATTCTATCTTTCTCTCTTCCATCAATGGGGAAAAAGTGTCTATACATCCTTGCAACAAGGAATGTAATTCGATGTGTGAACGTATAAGCGTGTCCTCACTTTCATTTTCTGTTTCCTTTATGTCGAGAATTTTGCTAATTAGGGCATTCAGGCGTAGCGCATTGGTATGTATTGCCTCAAGGATTTCCTTCTTTCGGACGGTTTTTGTCTCAGAAATAAGTTTACTAAGAGGAGCGATAATCAAACTAAGAGGCGTTTTAAGATCATGAGACAAATTGGTGAAGAAATCCATTTTGGCACGTGCCTCTGCCAGTACTTTCTCTTTCTCAGCACGTTCAGTTCTAAGGCGGTTTCTGATGCGGAAGAACCTGATTATCCAAAATAGCAGAGCCGCTGCCGCTAATACATATATACATTTGGCTATAGGAGTATAGTAAAATGGGGGACGGATGTGTATGTCCAAAGCGTATTCTTCCTCCGATGCTTTACCATCAGTATCCAAATGGCATACCACCAAACGATAGTTGCCGTCGTCCAGGTTGTTGTACGTGATACGGTTGGTGCCTGCTGGCAATATGTTCCATTCCTTGTCCACTTTTTCTAAACGGTAAAGAATGCTGTTTTTTTCTTCCCATGAGTAGAGGAGATCGGAAAGTTCGAATGATAGATTGTTTTGGTCGTAATCGAGTTCCACCTGTTTTGTATATCGGATACTTTGCGGCAATTTGTATGGCTTGTTGTTTACATACAACGCTGTAAATAGTAATGGATGTCTCGGAGTATTCTCAAGCAAAAGGTCGGGGGTAGATATCACGAAACCATCTATCGTACCCATGAACAATTTTTTGCTAATACTGTCATAATATAGTGTAGTGAAAAGTTGGTTGATGAAGCGTAAACGACGCAATTTTGGAGACTTGATATCCGAAACCCACATACCTTTTGACGTGGAAATCCAAACTTTTTTGTCTATTTCAATCATTGACAACACTTCACAATTATTGAAAACATCGAAAGTCATCGCTTTTGTGGAATTGTCCGAAGGGTTTATTATGATTAATCCTCCGGAATATCCTATCCACATGTTCCCATCTGTGCTACATATAATACGGTCGGCAGTCTTTCTCCCGTTCAGTTGTTCAGGGGTTATATGTGTTATTTTACCCGTACTTGGATTTATTTTCTCAATATTTGATGGGGAGTTATAGAGCAAAGTCCATATATTACCGCTTTTGTCCATTGCTATGTCGTGAGCATACATGCTCGACAGTCCATTCTTGGTGGTGTAAGTTTTGTCGGCAACGTATGTACCTCCGCCTGTTTTCATTAATTTTTGTTTGTCAACAACGAAAATGCCGCCCAAATAAGTTGCTATCCATAATTGCCCCTGTCTATCTTCAAGTATGCCATAAGCCCAATTCGCATTGTAGCGATGGGAGCTGTCAACGATAGTGTACATGGTTAATTGACGGTGATGAACATCGTAAGAACTGATGCTACCATCACTTGCCACCCAAATGTTTCCGTCACGGTCTTCATAAATTTGCCGTATCCTATTATGGAATAACGGATAATTGCTATCACCCACCTTATACCAAGTAACATCCCAACGTCTATCATTTTCAAGCTGTTTCATATTTTTTCCTGTAGGGAAAGTAAAGCGTAATAAACCGTTGGTTCCTCCAGCCCAGAAATTGCCATTACGGTCACGTGTTATGGAATAGAATTGATTTCCTTCGCCAGTTCCAGTTATTTGAGATAAGGAAATTTGATAAAGTGCATTGTTGTGATGTGCTAATGAGATTCCGTATTCAGTGCCAATCCAGATATTTTGTTCACGACCTATGAAAATTATGCGGATGGAATTGTTGAATAGTGAATGAGGATTGCGAGAATCGTGGATTATATGCTGTACTATCCTCCCGTCATGATATATGTAAAGTCCATTGTCTGTTCCTATCAATAATCTTTTTTCCTCATCCATAGCCAATGTTTCAACAAAATTTCCACGCATTGCATCTATTTGTTCTGTTTGCCCATCAGAGAGGGAATATTTGAGCAGGCATTCAGACGTTCCTATCCAAATGCACTTGTTGGTAGTATCTTCCAATAGGGAATGGACAAGCATGTTTCTTTTGCTTTTTCTGACGGGCAATTTTATGGAAATGAATTTCTTTGTTGTGGTATCATAGCGACAGAAACCGTCGTATGTACCGACATACAAATGGTTATCAACTGTACGGAGTATGGAGTAAATAGCTTGATGCGGCAGATTCTTTCCTATTTTCGACAGTTTGTGGCTGTTAAGTTGATAAGTGAACAAACCATTGAGCGTACCTAACCACAATGCACCATCATATATTTCTATTGTGCGGATATCTGGTGGAAAGTCATTACCTGCGTCTTCATATTCATCCTTTTGGTAATTGTAAACTAAAACACCGTGGTCTGTACCAAGATAAATATGCGTGCTGTCAACTATAGCGCCACAATATATTCTGGTATTACTATTTTCTCCTGGCACGAAATGTGTCTGCATGGAATAACCATCGTAACTCAGTAATCCTTTGTCTGACCCAATCCACATAAGACCTTGTGTATCTTGCAAAATGCACGTTGGAATAGTAGCCTCTGCCCCCAGACTTATATTCTCGAAAAAGATATAAGCCGCACTTTGTCCGTTAGCTTTACAAAGAAATAAGGTGTCAAAAACGATACAAAGCAAAATTATAGTCTTGTGTATGCGCATGCGAAAGCCAGGATTTTATATTATATATGTGAATTGCAAATATACACAAAATTTTCGGACAATTTCTGTAAAAAATAACAAAAAAATATCAATCGTACACAAAATTATCAGTTTTGGGTCAACGGATTTTCATATTGATTGATTCAAAAGAGACAAAAATAAGGGATAGTTCCAGTTGGGAGCCATCCCTCATACTTGTTTGTATAAAGAGTGTCTGTGTGAGTTTATTTTGCTGGCATGATGTAGATTGTGAATGTACGATCGGTATATTCAACGCGGTAAGGAGGGAGAGCCTCGGCATCTTCATTCCACGAATTGATACCACCCACGCCTGCCATTACTTGGT
>JAJQAR010000310.1 GCA_021203705.1 Prevotella sp.
GGATAAGGAGTTGTGGGATGCCGCATACGAGAAATACCTCAAGGTGGTGAAGTAATAAGTATTTTCTACTAAAACAAATAATAATTTTAAATTTAATGATATGAAAGAAGAACTGATTAACAAGGCATACGCTATTGCTAAAGAGCGTTATGCCGAACTTGGAATTGACACGGAAAAAGTGATTAACCAGATGCAGGATTTCCACCTCAGTCTTCACTGCTGGCAGGCAGATGATGTTGCTGGTTTTGAGGTACAAGGTGGAGAGTTGACCGGTGGTATTCAGTCAACAGGCAACTATCCTGGTAAGGCCCGTAATATCGATGAATTGCGTGCTGACATCATCAAAGCTAAGTCATTGATTCCAGGTACACACCGTCTTAATCTCCATGAGATCTACGGTGATTTCCAGGGTGAGGTGGTTGACCGTGACCAGGTAGAGCCACGTCATTTCGCAAGTTGGATAGAGTGGGGCAAAGAGAACAATATGAAGCTTGACTTCAACTCTACTTCATTCTCACATCCAAAGAGCGGCAACCTGTCTCTCTCTAATCCTGATGAGGGTATCCGCAATTTCTGGATTGAACATACAAAGCGTTGCCGTGCCGTTGCAGAGGAGATGGGTAAGGCACAGGGCGATCCATGTATCATGAACTTGTGGGTACATGACGGCTCAAAGGATATGACGGTAAACAAAAAACTGTATCGTGAACTGCTGAAGGATTCTCTCGACCAGATTTTCACTACTAAGTATGACAATATGAAAGACTGCATCGAGAGTAAGGTATTCGGTATAGGTCTTGAAAGCTACACAGTAGGCTCAAATGACTTCTATACCTCATACGCAGCTAAGAACAACAAGATGATTACCCTTGACACAGGGCACTTCCACCCGACAGAGAGTGTAGCAGACAAGGTATCTGCTATGTTGCTGTTTGTTCCTGAACTGATGTTGCATGTCAGCCGTCCTGTACGTTGGGATTCTGACCACGTAACTATCATGGATGATCCGACACTTGACCTGTTCAGTGAGATTGTACGTGCAGACGCACTTGACCGTGTACACTATGGTCTTGACTATTTCGATGGCTCTATCAACCGTATCGGCGCATACGTTATCGGTAGCCGCGCCGCCCAGAAGTGCATGGTACGTGCTTTGCTCGAACCTATCACTACGCTGCGTAAGTATGAGGCAGAGGATAAGGGCTTCCAGCGTCTCGCACTGCTTGAGGAGGCAAAGGCACTTCCTTGGAACGCCGTTTACGATGAGTTCTGTCTGCGCAATAATGTTCCTGTTGGTCAGGACTTCATTGCTGACGTTGAGCAATATGAGAAGGATGTAACTTCCAAACGATAAATTTTAAATAGCCTCACCTGACCGCTATGGCTCACGTGGGGCTTTATTGTATTATGGCAATAATAATAGGACTTCTTATAATCGCCATCGGCGCATTCTGCCAGTCGAGCTGTTATGTTCCTATCAACAAGATCCGTTCATGGAGCTGGGAGTCGTATTGGCTTGTGCAGGGTGTGTTCGCATGGTTGTTGTTCCCATTGCTTGGTGCGCTTTTAGCCGTTCCCGCAGGGCGTTGCCTGTTTGAGGTTTACTCTGCTGACATCACGGCATCGTTGTGGACAATATTCTTTGGAATACTATGGGGTATCGGTGGCCTGACATTCGGACTGTCGATGCGCTATCTCGGTGTGGCTCTCGGTCAGAGTATCTCTCTTGGAACTTGCGCCGGTCTTGGTACTATCCTTACTCCAATTTTTACTGGCAATATACACGATCTTACAATGCCAGTGATTGTGGGTGTTGTGGTTACCCTTGCCGGTATTGCAGTGATTGGTATTGCGGGTAACATGAAATCGCAGTCGTTGAGTGATGAGGAGAAGAAAAAGGCGGTGAAGGACTTTAATTTCACAAAGGGAATTATCGTTGCTTTGCTTGCTGGGTTTATGAGCGCATGTTTCAGTATCGGTCTCGGTTTTGGAGAGAACCTCAACTTCGGTGACGCTACCGATCCGATGTTCCGCACGTTGCCGGCAACGTTACTCGTAACATTCGGCGGTTTCATCACGAATGCCGTATATTGTTTCTACCAGAACGGCAAGAACCGCACGTGGGGCGACTATCGTCAGACTTCGCTCTACCTCAATAATATCGTGTTCTGCGCTCTTGCAGGTTTGCTGTGGTACAGTCAGTTCTTCGGACTGAGTCTTGGCAAGGGATTTCTTACCGATTCACCAGTATTGCTCACCTTCTCATGGTGTATCCTCATGGCGTTGAATGTTACGTTCAGCAATGTTTGGGGTATCATTCTGAAGGAATGGAAGGGCTGTTCTCACAAGACAATCACAGTGCTTGTTGTGGGAATTGTGATACTCGTTATCTCCTCGTTCCTGCCGCAACTGCTGAAATAAAGGTTATCCCTACATTTATAGCAATAGGAGACTGCGAAACAGCCTCCTATTATTGTTTTGAATTTGTGAGACAGCGTCTCACAAATTCGGAAAGTACAAAAGATTTGTATATTTCAAGATAAATTCTCCATTTCAAGTAACTTATCTAATTGTGCCTGTAATTCCTCACGTTTGGGTAAATACAGTTGGTATTTGGCAGCAAATAATTGGTTGGCATTATCCTGCAAAGCATATTCCATAAGCAACTCGTCTTTTTTAGTTCCAAGTACAATACCAATAGGCGGATTATCGTCAGGTTGGCAAATTTCTGTCTTAAAATAGTTGAGATACAAATTCATTTGCCCAATGTCTCCATGTTTTATCTCTGCCCGTTTGAGGTCGATCAAAACATAACATTTCAGAATACAATGGTAAAACACCATATCAACTTTAAAACGCCTGCTACCAATCTGCATTATATATTGTCGCCCTATAAAAGCGAAACCTCTTCCTAATTCCAGAAGAAATTGTTCCATATTGGCTTTTAATGCGGTTTCCAAATCACTTTCCTTATACCGTTTCTTAATAGGCAAACCCGTAAATTCCAAAACATACGGGTCACGGATTATATCTTGTGGAGTAAGAACCTGATGCCCCTCGTTAGCCAAAGCCAAAACGCCTGCTTTGTCGGTACTCAATGCCAAACGTTGAAACAGTGCGCTCTTGATCTGCCGTCGAAGTTCCCGTACTTTCCAACCTTCTTTAATGGCTTCTTTATAATAGAATTGCATTTCCAAAGGGTCATCACACTTCAATAATTCGAAATAATGGCTCCAAGATAATTTGTGAGACAGTGTCTCACAAATTCAAAAATTTGCGTTTTTCACAAACTTGTCTCACAAATTGGAAAGATAAATCTGCATTACAGGTACTTGTAGTGCAGATTTACAGTTTTATATTGAAAACGT
>JAJQAR010000290.1 GCA_021203705.1 Prevotella sp.
ATTCTATAGTAATATATTAATTAATGTGTAAATTCATTGAATGTAAAAGAATTTATCCTCCAACTTAATCGTCAAACATGAACAATGGGTCTTCTGGCATCACCATTATCGGCTCCTGCTCATATTGCTTTAGCATTTCCTTTGATACATAGCTCTTGTCAACAACAAGACGGAACATGTATTCATTGAACCACTCGCTTGTCATTATCAGGTAACCCTTCTGACCACTGTCTGCTCCCCAACTGTTCTCTACTTTCCATTTTATAGGGTTGCCGTCGGCGTCAAGGTCAACTGCCGTAAGTGTCATGGCATGTGTGCTCGCGCTGTCGAATGTCATTATCCGTTGTGCCTTGTCCATTCCGAATGTGGTGTCAAAAAGAGAGCCGTAGTCGTAATTGTTGATGTCACAATAACCACGGTCACTGTCTAAGAACTTTCCCACATCGTATGAACTGTACAGTTTGTACCCGTCTTTCAGTACTTCAATGGCAAGTTTGCTGATATCCTCCATCGGCAGGTTGAGGTATTTCCAGTTTGTTCCATCGTAAGTATGACGGTCTAATTCCACCTCGTATGTCTTGTAATACTCCCGCCGCGGGTCGTTCATAATCATTATGAACGAACCTGTCAGTGTCTTGTTGTTCAATATCTCATTTGCAAAGGTCTTTGGGGTATATCTCTTTCGCTCAGTAACGGTGCGCCCCTCCTTGTTCTTGAAAGCGTATGTGAATTCTGTCGGTGGCGTGCCAAGCGTCATGGTCAGCATCCTGTATATCTCGGAAAGCATCTTCGTCTTTTCTGACTTGATGTCTGCCGCCTTGTCGCCAGCGTTTACCATATCTCGCAGTTGTAGTCCGTACTCACGCAATTTCGACTTTATCAGACTTGTCGCCTTTGCTGTGTTCTCACTCGAATATGTCTCTGGCATCATCTCTTTCGGTACAAGGCCGTATTTGTCAACCAAGTCGGAAACACCACAGAACGTTCCTCCGTCACTAAGAGGACTCTTGAAGAAGAAACTCACGCGTACGTCATCCATCGGTTTGTCGGCACAGTCAATGACTCCTTGCAGAAATAAGTTCGACTTCTCAAGCTGGTCATAGAAAAACAAATAGTCCTGTGACAGCTCCACTGTTAAACTGTCAGTGCGTTTGGAGAAGTCTGAGCGCAACACGTTCAGTCCACTGAACATCCAGCACCTCCCACTATGCTTCTGGTCGGTGATGCTCTGAGGCTTTGTCTCCACACTGAAATAGGTGTCTAACTCTCCACTGTTGGCATGGTTGGCGGCAAGTTTCTCTATCCCGTTAGCTGCCATCGCATTGAACAGTGCCTTGCCGGTTACTGATGTTGTCTGTGCTTCTTGTATCTCACGAAGCATCTCTTGGGAAATGCCTCCGTCTCTTGTCTGGGTGTTGCAAGGTAGGGTTATCGCTATAGCAAACAGCCCCGAAAGGATGATTCTATTGTTTTTCGTCATATCTTTATGTATATTATGGGTGTACAAATTTACTGCTTTTTATCCTAAACAAAAAACTTGTTGAACAAAAGAATTTTTTCATTTTGCATTTACATTGAAAAAAAGTATCTTTGCACTTGTGATGATATTTTATGATGAACAGACTCTTATTTTTTCTTCTGTTTCTTTATGTTACTACAGCCTTTTCTTTCTCCCGTGATGTGGAAGATAAAAAGGTGAAATACCCTGGTGGTAAGACTTACATGTATCGCGTTACATTAAAGGATAAGCATGATACTCCGTTCTCTTTAAGTCAGCCACAGGACTTTCTTTCAGCTAAGGCGTTGGAACGGCGCGAGAGACAGAATATATTACCAGATTCCACCGACCTTCCCATAAATCCTGACTATATCAGTGAAATAGCTGCTACTGGCGTTGAGGTGGTCAGTAAGAGCAAGTGGAACAACACCCTCCTCGTGAGGTGCCATAAACCTGACTTGATGAAGAAGATTGCTGC
This sequence comes from Prevotella sp., assembly GCA_021203705.1. Lineage (GTDB taxonomy): Bacteria > Bacteroidota > Bacteroidia > Bacteroidales > Bacteroidaceae > Prevotella. Next base: position 1,977 of record JAJQAR010000290.1, read on the forward strand.
TCTTGATTTTGTAAGTGATATGAACAAGGTGTGGACTTCTCCCGACTCGATTGTGAAGTCTCACCCACGGTTGCAATATCATACTGAGTTCAACCGTTGGGACACCATATCTGAAAACCGTTATGGGGTGACCATCGAACAGGTGGAGATGCTCGGCGGTGTCAAATTACATAATTATGGATATACTGGTAAGGGAATGACTATCGCTGTCCTCGATGGCGGTTTTATGAACGCCGACGTGATCCCTTGCTTTCAAAATATTAAGGTGGAAGGTACAGCTGATTTCGTAGTGCCGCATTCTGAAACTATATATAAGGAAATGGAACACGGCACGAAAGTCCTATCTGTAATGGCGGCAAATGTGCCTAATAGGTTTGTGGGTACTGCTCCCGACGCCTCTTATTGGCTGATACGTTGTGAGGATGGCGAATCGGAAAGTCTGGCGGAGGAGGACTACTGGGCTGCCGCCGTCGAGTTTGCCGATAGTGTGGGGGTGGATGTCATAAACAGCTCGTTGGGCTTCCATGCTTTTGATGATCATTCCTCTGATTATTTATATTCACAGTTGGATGGCAACAGCTCTTTGATCTCTCATACTGCCTCTATGCTTGCCGCTAAGGGGATAGTCCTTGTGAATAGTGCGGGCAACGACGGCATGTCTTCATGGAAGAAAATAAATGTGCCGGCTGATGCTGACAATATACTCTCTGTCGGGGCGGTAAGTCCCAATAGGCGGAATGCTGCCTTTAGCAGCATCGGACCTACTGCCGACGGTCGTGTGAAGCCTGATGTGATGGCATTGGGCAGTCCTACTGCCGTAATCACTGGGCGTGGGACGATAATCAAGGATGTGGGGACATCTTTCTCTACACCGGTTATTACAGGTCTTGTGGCGTGCCTGTGGCAGGCTCTGCGTGACAAGACAGCCAAGGAGATAATAGATATAGTGATAAACTGTTCTGATAACATCCTCACTCCCGATAATATCTATGGCTACGGAATACCTGATTTCTGGAAAGCATATTTTTCGGAGAAAAAAAGAAAATAAAATGTGATTTCATGCCGGCGGCTCACGTAACTTTATATGAACTTAATGGTCTCGTCAAGGAGGTTATTTCCAACTCCCTTCCTGATGAGTATTGGGTTGAGGCAGAACTGTCTGAGCTTCGTGAGAACTCTGGCAATTGTTATATGGAACTTGTCGAGAAACAGGATGGCACTAACACTCCGATAGCTAAGGCTTCTGCCAAGTGCTGGAGGAGTACTTGGTTTTCTGTGCGTTCTCATTTTGAACGGGTTACGGGACAACGTCTCCATTCCGGCTTGAAAGTGTTGCTCTGCGTCTATGCCCAGTTTCACGAAAATTATGGCTTCTCGTGGATTGTTACGGAT
>JAJQAR010000374.1:0-1086 GCA_021203705.1 Prevotella sp.
GTCCCCCTTATACTGGGACAACGAAGCCTCTTATACAGGGACGGCGGTCCCTGTATAAGAGGCTTCGTGAAGGTTAGCTGTGGGGGATGACGAAGGGTCAGGGTGAGGCTACTCGCTCTCCTGCTTGAGGGGGTTCCAGCCCTGCGCCTTAAGCTCGAACTCCTGCCCGTCACGGGTGACGAGCACCTTGCCTCGGTCGGGAGGGGTGATGTAGCCTATCACCTTCACGTCGGGAAGGGTGGAGACGAGGTCATTCATAGCGAGCGGCACGGTGAAGAGCAGCTCGTAGTCCTCCCCTCCGTTGAGGGCGCAGGTGGTGACGTTCATATTAAGCTCCTCCGCCATGCTTGCCGTCTGGTAGTCAAGGGGGATGCGCTCCTCGTAGACGCGGCAGCCTGTGTGGCTCTGCTCGCAGATGTGCAGGAGCTCGCTCGAGAGGCCGTCGCTGATGTCCATCATGCTTGTCGGGCGGATGCCTGCCTTGCGGAGGCTGTCTATGATGTCCTGCCTTGCCTCGGGCTTGAGCTGCCGCTCCAGGAGGTACTCCCTGCCGCTGAAGTCAGGGTCGAAGGGCAGCTCCACGTCCTTGTTCTTCTGCTCACGGCGCTGCTGGTTGAAGACGCTCTTCTCCCTCTCAAGCAGCTGCAAGCCCATATAGGCAGCACCGAGGTTGCCTGAGACGCAGATAAGGTCTGTGTCCCTTGCCCCGTTGCGGTAGACCACGTCCTCAGGGCGTGCCTCGCCTATGACGGTGACGCTGATGGCAAGCCCGGTGAGGCTGCTCGTGGTGTCTCCCCCCACGAGGTCTACGTGGTGACGCTCGCAGGCGAGGCGCAGCCCCGAGTAAAGCTCCTCGATGTCCTCCACCTCGAAGCGCTTGTCTATGGCGAGGCTAACGGTGAGCTGCCGGGGCGTGCCGTTCATTGCGTAGATGTCGCTGAGGTTAACGGTTGCAGCCTTGTAGCCAAGGTGCTTGAGCGGGGTGTACTGAAGGTCGAAGTGGATGCCCTCCACCAGCAGGTCGGTGGACACAAGCACTTGCTTGTCCCCTGCGAACTGAAGCACGGCGCAGTCGTCGCCCACGCC
>JAJQAR010000374.1:1186-3357 GCA_021203705.1 Prevotella sp.
CAAGCACTTGCTTGTCCCCTGCGAACTGAAGCACGGCGCAGTCGTCGCCCACGCCCTTAACCGTGCTCTCGTTCACGGTCTTGATGCCGTCGGTCAGCCGCTTGATGAGGCCGAACTCTCCTAAGGATGCTATCTCCATTATGCTGTACGCTTGATTAGCTCACGCATGATGTCCGCCATAAGGGGCTGCACAGCGTTGGCTGCCCTCTGCACATCCTCGTGCGTCACCTCCACGATGTTCCCTTCGGTGCCGAGGTCGGTGATGATGCTCATTCCGAACACTCGTATGCCGCAGTGGTGAGCCACGATGACCTCAGGCACTGTGCTCATGCCCACTGCGTCCGCCCCGAAGAGGCGGTACATACGATACTCTGCTGGTGTCTCGTAGGTCGGTCCCTGTGTGCCGAGGTACACGCCATGCTCCACGTCGATGCCCTTCTCCTTGGCAATAGCGTCGGCGAGGGCTATAAGCCTGCGGTCGTAAGCCTCGTGCATGTCGGGGAAGCGAGGACCCGTGGGGATGTTCTTGCCGTGGAGGGGATGCTCGGGGAAGAAGTTGATGTGGTCGGTTATTATCATTAGCGTGCCTATGTGGAAGCTTGGGTTAGTGCCTCCTGCGGCATTGCTCACGAAGAGCGTCTTGATGCCCAGCTCGTACATCACACGGACGGGGAAGGTGACCTGCTGCATCGTGTAGCCCTCGTAGTAGTGGAAGCGCCCTTGCATGGCGAGGATGTCCTTGCCCCCAAGCCTGCCGAAGATGAGCTTGCCGCTGTGCCCTTCCACAGTCGAGACGGGGAAGTGGGGGATGTCGGTGTAACTGATGCTTTGGGTTATCTCTATCTCGTCCGCCACCTTGCCTAAGCCAGTGCCTAAGATGATGGCGACCGTGGGCTTACTTGGCATTCGGCTTCTTAGCCACTCTGCCGTTTCTTGAATGCTCGAGTACATAGCTGGTGATGATTTCGTTGAACTTCGCTCCTTCGCCCCTCAGGAACTCCACCTCGAAGGGGAGGACGAAGAGGCACTCGCACAGCTCGTCGCAAAGGTCTTCGGTGAAGAGCAGGCGGCTTGCGTCCTTCTCGGTGGTGATGGCTATGCGTGGCTCAGGCAAGGAGAGGAAGCGGTCGTTTATCTTCCTGATGTCGCTTGGGGAGAAGAAGTGGTGGTCGGGGAAGGAGAGGGTGGTGACGTTGTGGGAGTACTCCTCAATGTCTTGCTGCATCTGCTCGGGCAGAGCTATGCCCGTGAGCAGGAAGACGCTCTCCTCGGGGCGGATGGACTCAAGCTTGCGCTCTTGGTCTATGAAGAGCCCCTTGAGGTGACCGTAGCGCATGGTGCTGAAGAAGAGGTCTTGGTAGGGGCGCAGGTCGAGGCTCTTCTGTATGACACGGTAGCCAAAGGGCTTCATATTGGCAGGACACTTGGTCACCACCACGACGTTAGCCCTGCTCTTGTTCTCGGCAGGCTCTCGCAGCCGCCCCGCGGGCAGAAGCTCGTCGTTGGTGATGAGGCGATGGTAGTCTACAAGCAGGATGTTCAGCCCTGGGGTAACGTAGAGGTGCTGGTAAGCGTCGTCGAGCAGGATGGCTTCCACGTCCTTGGTCGCCTCGTCGCCGCAGAGCCTCGTTATGCCTTGCACACGGTCATTATCCACGGCAACGTAGATGTCCCTGAACTTCTGTCGCACCTGCCACGGCTCGTCGCCTATCGCCTGCATAGGAGTGTCGAGACGGGCAAGCTGGTATCCCTTGGTCTTGCGCTTGTAGCCACGGCTAAGCACGGCAACCTTGCACTTCTTGTGCAGCAGGCGGAGGATGTATTCCACGTGAGGTGTCTTGCCCGTGCCTCCGCTCGTGATGTTGCCCACGCTGATGACTGGCAGGCGGAAGCGTTGGCTCTTGAGTATCCCCATATCAAAGAGGGCGTTCCTCACAGCCACAGCCAACCCGTAGAGCCAGCTGAGCGGCAGAAGCCATCGGTTTACTTTGACGAGGTCGCTCTCCTCCATTACTTAGTATATATTGGGGTCGTAAGGCAGGCGTGCCTGGATGCGGTCTTGCGACTTAAGCGTGCGCAGCAGGGTGAAGACTGGGTAGTACTCGCCTGCAAGACTCCGCATCTGACTGTCTATGTAGCCTTCCTTCTTGTCGTTAAGCAGGGTCGTGTAC
>JAJQAR010000077.1 GCA_021203705.1 Prevotella sp.
ATAACAATATATAGCATAAACCAAAGCCATCAACACAAATAAACTAAAATATATAGATTTTAACATACTAAAGTTGTTTCTAAAAAATCGCTGCGCCGGCTCTTGCTTTGCTTTTCCAAACATTCAAAAACTCGTTTTTTTTCCGAAAGTGAATTATAAGGAACTCACCGTAGAACTTATTTTGAGAAGGCGTGAGCATTATTCTTCCTCAAAATCCACATATTCTCCCTCGTTGTCAGAGAATATCTTTCTGTTTGCCTGATTAGGATTGCGGTTGTCGATAATCACCTGACCGTTGTTGCCGCCTGTCCTGCCGTATGAGCCGAAACTGCTGCTATTGTCGAAACCGCCACTGCTCTTTCCTTTGCCTTTACCGCCGCTTGTCAAATCATTGAATTTCTTCTTGAAATTGTATATCGACCTGAAAATACCGAAAGCGGTAAAGATAAAGGCAAAAATGGCGCAAAGTATTATTATAAATATGAGGTTGAGGAATATCATTATCTCTTGTTTCTTTGGTTAACAATAAGTGAAAGTACTACATACCATGCAATGATGATTGCGAAAGAGGAGATACGGAAAATAAGTATCAACGGCACGCAGGTGATAACGAAGATATATTTCACCTCGTTGCCCTTCCAACCCCACTGCTTGAATTTCAATGCGAACATCGGTATCTCCGACACCATAATGATACTCATTACAAGTACGAGGATAAGAACCACAGGCAGCATCCACGTAGCGGCCTCGATGAAATTGTGCGCACCGACAAGCAGCGAACCCCAGAACAGGGCGTTGGCTGGTGTAGGCAAACCGATGAATGATGATGTCTGACGCTCATCGAGGTTGAACTTCGCAAGACGTAACGCCGAGAATGCCGCCATGATATATGCGAAGAATGGCAGGATGTCACGCAACGACTCAAGCCACAAAGGATAATCCATTACGCTGAGCTCAAAATACACCATTGTTGACGGAGCCACGCCGAATGTTACGATGTCCGCTAACGAGTCCAACTCCTTTCCTATCGGTGATGACACTTTCAGCAACCTCGCGCTCATGCCGTCGAAGAAGTCGAATACAGCACCTATTACAATAAATGCCAATGCCAAAACAGCGTTCCCTGAAAATGCAAACGCAATAGCGATACAACCTGATACTAAGTTGCAACAAGTAATGGTGTTGGGAATATTCTTTGTTATAATGTTAGCCATAAAAACACTGTTGCTTTCCGTTACCTTAATGCCGGAAAGATATGATTATTTAAGTCGTGCGATAACCGTTTTATCACCCGTAGTTGACTGTCCCATCTTTACGCAAACCTCCGTGCCAACAGGCAGATACACGTCAACCCTCGAACCGAACTTTATAAATCCGAGATGCTCGTCGATATAACAGTCCTCCTCTGCACGGGCATAGGTTACTATGCGGCGTGCCAATGCACCAGCTATCTGGCGGCACAGTATCTCCTCCCCTTCTGGTGTCTCAAGGAGTATGTCGGCATGCTCGTTCTCCTCACTCGCCTTCGGCAACCATGCCTTGTGGTAATTACCGTTCTGATGATACACCTCCTTTACCTTGCCATCAACAGGAAACCAGTTGGCGTGGACATTGAAAAGACTCATGAAAATACTTATCATCAACCTATTCTCATGAAAATAGTCATCTTCGAATACCTCCTCTATAACTACTACCTTACCATCGGCAGGAGCTACTACAACACGCTCGGTGTCATATTCAAAATAACGCTTCGGACAACGGAAAAAGTTCACTACTACGGAATAAATAAGTCCGAAAACCACAATAAAACACCAGAAAGGCACCTTACTGTCAACGTAAACCCACAGGATTATGGCAATGGCTACTATGGCTACCATGCCATACACCAAGGTGTCTGTTCCTTCCCTATGAATTCTTACATCTTTAAGTTTCCTAATTCTTTTTCCCATAGTATGTCGCGCATACAAAATCGCGTGCAAAGGTACTCCTTTTTTACGGATTTGACAAATTTTTCACATCATTCTTTTGGCTATGTCATATTTTACGTTTATCTTTGAAGCTCAAAGTAAAGTGACCCTAAACAAAATGCAAGACTTCGTTCACCTTCATGTACACTCCTACTACTCGATCCTCGATGGACAATCGAGCATTCAACGGCTTGTGGATAAGGCTGTTGCCGACGGGATGAAAGGTATGGCGTTGACCGATCATGGCAATATGTTCGGCATAAAGGAGTTTTACAACTACTGCAACAAGGTGAACGGAACATTAAAGAAAGAAGGCAAGCAACCCTTCAAACCTATCCTCGGTTGTGAGATGTACGTGGCGCACAGGAGTAAGGAGGATAAGGTGAAGGACATGAACGATCTTGGCGGCTATCACCTCATTGTTCTTGCAAAAAACTACAAAGGCTACAAAAACCTGATAAAACTCGTCTCACGGGCGTGGGTGGATGGATACTATGGCAGGCCACGTACTGACAAAACTGACTTGGAGACATATCACGAAGGACTTATCATCTGTTCGGCTTGTCTCGCTGGTGAGATACCTGCGAAAATCCTTAAAGGTGATATTCAGGGCGCACGGGAAACAACGGAATGGTTCAAAAAACTGTTCGGCGATGATTTCTACCTCGAACTGCAACGGCATAAGGTAACCGACCCTAACCAGCGCGCCAACCGTGAGACTTATCCTCTGCAACAAGAGGTGAATAAGGTTTTAGAGGACTTTTCCAAGGAGTATGGCATAAAATTGGTGTGCACCAACGACTCTCATTTTGTAGATGAGGACAATGCAGAGGCACACGACCACCTGCTGTGCCTGTCGACAGGAAAAGACCTCGATGACCCTAAGCGTCTGCTCTACTCCAAACAGGAGTGGTTCAAAACACAAAGGGAAATGAACGATGTGTTCCCCGACCACCCCGATGCTATGGCGACCACTCTCGAAATATTGGATAAGGTGGAGACTTACAGTATCGACCACGACCCTATAATGCCTTTCTTCCCTATCCCGAAGGATTTCGGCACAGAGGAGGACATACGAAAAAAATACACCGAAAAACAACTATACGACGAGTTCACCACTGATGAGAACGGTGAAAACCAATTATCACCAGAGGAGGGAAAGAAAAAGATTGAACACTTAGGCGGTTACGAAAAACTGTACAGGATAAAGTTCGAAGCCGACTATCTCGCAAAACTTGCCCGTGATGGGGCACGACGACTATATGGTGACCCTATCCCGCCTGATATTGAAGAGCGCATAAAATTTGAGCTTCACGTGATGAAAACAATGGGTTTCCCTGGCTATTTCCTTATCGTACAGGACTTCATCAATGCCGCAAGAAACCTTGATGTGATGGTGGGACCGGGGCGTGGCTCTGCTGCCGGCTCCGTCGTTGCTTACTGTCTCGGCATAACGAAGATAGACCCTATAAAATACGATCTGCTGTTTGAACGTTTCCTCAACCCCGACCGTATCTCACTGCCTGATATAGATACCGACTTCGATGATGACGGGCGCAGTAAAGTGCTTGAATGGGTGGAGAACAAATACGGTAAAGACAAGGTGGCGCATATCATCACCTATAGCACCATGGCGACAAAAAACTCTTTACGGGATGTCGCTCGTGTAGAAAGGGTGCCCCTCGCTATTTCCAACCACCTCTGCAAGGCAATACCCGACCGATTGCCTGACAATATGAAGATGACACTGCCCAACGCCCTCAAATGTGTTCCTGAATTAAGGGAGGCACAGGCAAGCGACGATATGTTGCTGAGAAATACTATAAAATATGCCCAAATGCTTGAGGGTACGGTGCGTGGTACGGGCATCCATGCCTGCGGAACGATTATCTGCCGCGACCCTATCAGCGACTGGGTACCGGTGAGTACTGCGGAGGATAAAGCAAATCCAGGACATAAGTTGCTATCCACTCAGTACGACGGGCATGTTATCGAGGAGACCGGACTGATAAAAATGGACTTCCTCGGACTGAGTACACTCTCGATATTGAAGGAAGCTGTTGACAATATCCGCGTCACGAAAGGGATCGACATCGACCTCGACAATATCCCTATCGATGACGAATTGACTTACAAACTTTATCAGGAGGGGCGCACCATCGGCACATTCCAGTTTGAATCTGCCGGTATGCAGAAGTATCTACGTGAACTGAAACCTACCGTTTTCGAGGATCTTATAGCCATGAACGCCCTGTACCGTCCAGGACCTATGGAGTATATCCCTTCGTTCATCGCCCGCAAAAACGGCAAAGAGGAGATAAAATACGACATTCCCTGCATGGAGAAATACCTCAAGGACACGTACGGTATCACGGTATATCAGGAGCAGGTGATGCTTCTCGCACGACAGTTATCCAACTTCACACGTGGCGAGAGTGATGCTCTCCGTAAGGCGATGGGAAAGAAAAAGAAGGATATTGTCGACGCAATGAAACCTAAGTTCATCGAGGGTGGAAAGGCTAACGGCCACGACCCGAAAGTGCTTGAGAAGATTTGGGGCGATTGGGAGAAATTCGCCAGCTATGCTTTCAACAAGAGCCATGCCACCTGTTATTCCTGGGTGTCTTATCAGACGGCTTATCTCAAAGCTCACTATCCTTCTGAATTCATGGCTGGCAACATGAGCCGATGCGTGAATGATATTGGAAAGATTACAAAACTGATGAACGAATGTCAGGCGATGGGCATCGCATGCCTCGGTCCTGACGTTAACGAGAGCCGACAGAAATTCAGCGCAAACAAAAAAGGTGAGATTCGCTTCGGACTCTCCGCTATCAAAGGCATGGGCGACTGGGCTGCCATTGCCATTATTACAGAACGAGACAACAACGGTCCTTACAAAGATGTCTATGATTTCATGCAGCGCGTAAACCATTCGATGATTAACAGCAAATCACTGGAAAGTCTCATATTAAGTGGCGGCTTCGACAGTTTTAAACTCCCCCGTGAATGTTATTTTGCAAAAGGCAGTGATGGCAGGATGTTCCTTGACACTTTGGTACGTTACGGTCAGATATACCAACAGGAACAGAATGAGGCTAAAAACTCGCTCTTCGGTGGCTTCGACAGCGTGGATATCCAAAGACCGCCTGTCCCTGAGGTTGAACCGTGGAGCTTATTAGAGAAACTCAATAAGGAGCGTTATCTCGTGGGTATCTACCTCTCAGCTCACCCTTTGGATGAATTTGGCTTTATCCTTAAAGACCTGTGTAACACTAAATGTGTGGAACTGAGCGACAAGATAGAACTTTCAAAAAAACAAGATGTTTCCTTCGGTGGCATCGTTACGGCAGTGAGAAGCAATTATACAAAAACCGGTAAACCCTGTGGCTTCGTAACATTAGAGGACTTCGACGGACAAGGTGAATTGGCTTTGTTCGGTGAGGAATGGGGAAAATGGAAAGGTTCACTTATCGAAGGCAGTACTGTTTTGGTAAAAGCCAAATTCGTAAAACCTTACCGTGACAAGGACTACATGGATATGAAAATTACTGATATCCAATATCTACAGACGGTTAAGGAAAAGAGTATAGAGAAAATGACTATTTCCGTGGAGGCTGATAAACTTGATGATACTGTGGTTTCCGACCTCGTTACAATCATCAAGGGATGTCCAGGAAAGACTCAACTGTTTTTCTCCATTCGTGAGAACAACAGTACAAAACCGCTTACTCTCCGCAGTCGTAATGAAAAAGTGGATTTGGACAAAAAACTCATCACTTTCATTAACGAAAACGATGGATTGAGTTTCAAGGTCAACTGACAAACTGTGCTTGAATCCCTGACATGGCATAATGTTTGCACTCTCATATTATGAAATTAATTTTTAATAATAAACAATAAAACAATAAGTAAAATGGAAGTTACAATCACTAATGAGAATTTTGAAAGTCTGAAAAGTGGAAACCTACCTATGGTAGTTGACTTTTGGGCTACATGGTGTGGACCGTGTCGTGCCGTCGCTCCTATTATCGAACAATTAGCTAATGAGTATGACGGCAAAATCGTAGTCGGCAAATGCGACGTGGAGGAAAACGACGATATCGCCATGGACTTCGGTATCCGCAATATTCCTACTATTCTGTTCTTTAAGAACGGCGAGGTTGTTGACAAATTGGTAGGTGCTACCACTAAGGCAAAACTTCAGGAAAAGTTTGATGCCTTACTATAAAAAGAAGAATACATACTGACAAATATTCTAAAATAGGCGAACCACAAAAAAACGGCTCGCCTATTTTCTTATCACGCCTTAGCGTAGTAATTTTTAATTTGAAAAAATCCCCAAAAGCCCTTTCAGACCTTTGGGGACACACCCTCATTGCTTCTATTTTTAACTAAATGATTTTCTTAGGTGTTGGTTTGGGTGTTTTTAATTGTTATTCCGTAGTCGTTTCCTGTGGTTGTGGTTTCGGACCTCTTGGACCTCTTGGACTTCTTGGACCCTGTGGACGCTCTGGACGTTGAGCCGTCATTTCCTGGAATTTCTGATATTGTTCATCCGTGAGGATTGCCTTTATCTTCTCATCCATCTCTGCTTTCTTGGCTTCCATCTCTGCTTTCTTAGCTTCCATATCCTCTTTCATAGCCTTCATCTGCTCTGGATTTGGACGCCCACATGCACACTGTGGAGCTGCATTATCATCACCAGGTTGTGCACATGCGCACTGTGGTGCAGCAACATCTTCGGTAGGTTGAGCACATGCACATGGAGGAGCTACACTGTCATTTGGCTGAGGAGCATTCTCACTCATTTCTCCTCTTGGCCCTTTTGGACCCCTCGGACCTCTTGGCCCTCTTGGTCCCATAGGACCTCTTGGGGCTTGCTCACCCATGTCCTGCGGCATCATCTCTGCCATAACCTCCTTGAACTGCGCCGCCTGTGTCTCATCCAATCCAAGTTCTGTTATCATTTGCTCTATACCTTGTGAGCGGTCTGGTCTTCCTTGTTTCTGGTCCTGGTCTTGTGCCATACCTGTTGCCGAGAATAACATGATTACTGCGGCTAAACTGAAAATTTTCTTCTTCATAATTGTTCTTTTTTAGTCGTTATACGCTTCTTTGACGATTATTCAAGACAAAAGTTTAGTCTATATCCCCTCGAAATATACGAATTGTTAATATAAATAGACAAACCTCTTTTATTTTTCCTGTTTTCCAATACAATAAATAATAATTATTAAATTTCGCCCTGTGCAAAAAAGCCCCGAAAGTCTGATGACTTCCAGGGCAAAAATAAAACCTTATGAAAACGTTTTTTTGATTTATCAAATGCCTCACGGCATCATGTTCTGATATTTCTTATATTGTTTCTTTGTGAGTATTTTCTTTACTTTCTTATCTACTTCTTTCCTCTTGGATTTCATATCATCAGAATTTTTACCCTTTTGGGCTTGTGGACCTCCCTTGCCCCTGTCGTTGGGCTCCAACTCTCTCATCGCATCCCTGAACTTCACCTCCTGACTCTTATCTAATTCGAGCTCACGGATCATCTGCTCTATTCCTGGTTGCTGTTTCTGCCCTCCTTTACCTGGTCCTCCTTGGGGACCTTGTGCCATACCTATTGCCGAGAACAACATGATTGCTACGGCTAAAGTGAAAAATTTCTTCTTCATAATCATAGTTTTTTATTATTATCTTTTAAAATGACGTTTCCCACCTGAAAATATTTTATCTGCTTTCCTTAGAAATATACAAACAGAGTGGGTATATAGACAAAACCGCTTTTATTTCCGATTTTTAAGAATCTGTTCATTCTATCGTTCTTGTTGCTTCTTGCAGCCATTGCCTGTCATCCTCTCCAAGAAGCGATGAAAGGCGGGAATATACCATGCTATGATAGTTGTTTATCCAACCTTTTTCCTCATCCGTAAGCATCGACAGTATCACCGGTGATAGGTCTATCGGACATAGAGTGAGTGGTTCAAATTGCAGAAACTTGCCAAATTCTGTTTCTTTATATGGCACAATGAGCAACATATTCTCCGTGCGGACACCAAACCTGCCTGACAAATATAAACCAGGCTCATCGGTAACTGTCATGCCTTCCACAAGTTGTGCCGGCTTATACTCCATACGTATCTGGTGAGGACCTTCGTGTACATTGAGATATGACCCTACGCCATGCCCTGTTCCATGCAGGAAATTATACCCTTCACACCACATGTCCTTGCGTGCAACGGCATCTAATTGCGTTCCACTTGCTCCTCGTGGGAATTTCAGCATACTGAGCTGGATATGTCCTTTCAAAACGAGGGTGTATATCTTCTTTTGTTCTTCTGTCACTTCCCCTAATGCAATGGTGCGAGTTATATCGGTCGTGCCATCCAGATACTGCGCTCCTGAGTCTATAAGCAACAATCCTTTGGGTTGTAACACCTTGTCTGTCTCTGCTGTCGGCTCATAATGAACGATAGCACCATGCTCCTGATAAGCGGATATCGTGTCAAATGAAATGCCCATGAACAAGTCTTGCTCCGCTCTAAGGGATGTCAGTTTGTCACTTATCGAAATCTCTGTTTGTCCTCCTGCCTCCACCGCTGGCTTCAGCCAACGTAAGAACTTAACCAATGCCATGCCATCACGAAGCATCGCTTTGTGAAAGCCATTTATCTCCGTAGCGTTCTTACGGGCTTTAAGATATGGCACAGGGGATGTCAGATTTACTTTCTGACAAGACACCTTATTATATAATGTATAGTTTATCTCATTCTTGTCAAGCAAGATATTATACCCTTTGTATTTCACAAGGGCTTTACTTACATCGGTATAATCCTCCACTTTCACGTATTCTCCTTTGAGATAGGTTTTTACCTCACTTGTCAATTTTCTACTGTCAACAAACAGGGTCGCATTTTTGGTGGTGATGAGAAGATATGATACGAACACGGGATTGCAATGTACATCAGAGCCTCGGAGATTCAGCGTCCAGGCGATGTCATCAAGTGCGGCAATCAATATGCCTTCAGCGTGCATGCCACGGAGCTTTTCCCTGATACGGGTTAATTTCGACTTACATTCCTCTCCCGCATATCTCATCGGATGTACTTCTATCTTCTCAAGCGGAATGGATGGACGGTCTTTCCAGATAACGGCAAGTGGGTCGTAATTCGCCCTCACCGTTATACCGCCATTGGCACGCAGACCGGCAATCAACGCCTCAACTGTTGCTGCTGAATTAACCATACCATCAACTCCTACAACAGGACTTTGCACTATCGACAGTTTCATACTTAGCCATTCTATTATGCTCGGTGTGCCTTCAAGACCTTGCTTCATCAGTTTGAATTCAGTGCCTGCCAACTCGCTCTCCGCAGCTATAAAATATCGTGAGTCTGTCCATAGGGCGGCATTGTTCATTGTCACCACCGCTGTCCCCGCCGAACCGTCAAAACCGGAAATCCATTTCCTGCCCTCCCAATGCGCCGCGATGTACTCTCCGTTATGGGGATCGGTACTCGGAAAAATAAATGCATCGATACTCTCTCGCCTCATCACATCGCGCAAAGCTGCAAGACGTTGTTGTATATGTTCTTTCATAATGTAAATTGCAAAATGTACTTTACAAAGATAAACCTTTTTGAATTTAATAACAAAACAAAAGTATAAA
>JAJQAR010000144.1 GCA_021203705.1 Prevotella sp.
TTGCTTACTCGTGCACCCTGAAGGTTATAATATGACGTGCGCAGAATATCACCATTACTTGCCATGAGCTCCTTGATACCGGTAACCTCAGCTACCGCCGCATCCCCAAGACCGCCCATCTCGTTGGCTGCTCTTACGGAATATGTGGCATTTGTATCTGTTACGGTGTAGCTGTTATCGACAGTAAAGTCAATCACGGAGCCATCCTTGCAGATTGCATAGCAGAGCACGTAGTTACTGTTGTCCCATGTGAGTGTCGAACCGCTAAGTGTTACGTTCTGTGGTGCAGATGCCTGTTCTGTGTATTCTGTAGGATCCCAACCATCGGTGCTGCCCATCACTGTCTCAATAGTATATAATGCTGCCTCCTGTGCCGTAAGCTCTGGATCATTAGTATGGTTACCTGAGCCGTATGTTGTCTTACGACTACTCAGACTGATTGTTGAGCCAGATGATGTCATCGAATTGTACTCTGCGAAACGTGCTGGGTAATTGTCTTCACTCATATCATGCCAGCCTACTGATGATGGTTCCGCATTCATCGTGGTGTTGATGTAGAGACAAACCGGTGTGCCTGTTCCCCACGGACGACCAAGATAATAATTTCCATTCACACTGCTACTCTCGCCGTTTATTGTACAATCTCTAAAGATGTAACCGTATTCTTTCGGTACTGATGGGGCTGTAAGATAACCGCCAGATTCACACATCACAAGCTCCACTCCGTTGAAGAAAATGTCTCCCCTACCGCAGAGGAAGTCGGTACGACCGCGCAACTTACCTCCCTCGAAATAGTAACGGTTGCTTTGTCTTGAATAATATGTGTCCTGATAGCCATAGAGACATACATTCTTGCATATTGTCTTGTCTGACTTGTCCTCAAGAGCTGCTCCACGACCTCTATTGTCAGGAAGTGAGTTCTTCAGCGTTATATCCTGGAAATATGTATTCGTTGCCTTGCTCTCTATATCCAATGTCTCGCACTTGCCAAGACCTTCAATAACATTAACTGTTCCATTTGAACCGCTATATGTTGTGGAAGGGACTGTGTTGCATACGATAGTGGCATCCCTGTCTTCTCCGATTATTGAAACGTTAGGTTTGTTAATTGTGTCTGTTGAACATGGATAGTATTTGCCATCGCCACCCTCTATAGTTGCCGACTTTTCAGGTACTGTATAAGTTCCTTTCTTGATGAAGATACGGTAACGCTCCGATGTATTGGAACGTGAGTTTGCTGCATCCAATGCAGCTTCTAAATTACCGTCATCAGGAACGATGAAATCATACAGTTTCTTCTCCACCTCCGGTTTCATCTTTGTTGAGAATGATATAACGATAGCCTCTGTCAAGGTATTCCCTGAAAGGTCTGATACACTGTTAGCAGGTAACGTGAATGTATATTCTGTGGAATATTCCAGACCGGTATATGCAAATGTTATCGTCTTGCCTGTTACTGTAGGTGTAAGTTCCTGTGTTCCGATTGTTGCGACAGCATCACTTGCCATCTGTACTTTCTCATCGAATGTCAATACGATTTTACCGCTTGCTGATACCTCTGTAGCACCATCTTCGGGTACAGAAGATACAAATACAGGGGCAATACCGTCATCAATAATATCTTCTGTTCCTGTTATGAATATCTCTGCTATTGCTATACCATCGTTGTCTGAATCTGTTCCATCCATTGATGAGCTCTTGTCAGGATACCAACGGATATACAACTCTGCCTGATTATTGGCGTCTGATGGCAACGAGTATTCTCCCGTAACCCATGACTTTGCTTCGGTAAGAGTAAATGTTCCTATCGTTATCCAGTCTGAATTGTTAAGAGAGTACTGCACATCATACTTTGTGTAGGCAAGGAAATTATATTGCATTGCTGATGATACCTTGATGTCTGTGTATGCTGATGCGTTGACCTCTGTCTGCCAATAATAGTAACCCTGGCCATTCGTCTTCCAGTTCACTGCCGCAGACTTGCCGTTGTAGCCTCCGTCAGCTTCCTCGCTCTTATCCAACCATGATACGGTGTTTCCTTCTGCGTCACGCAACACGAGTACATCTGTCTCATTACCCGTTCCAGCAAAGTCTGCTATACGGTCCTCATTGCCTGACAGATAGAAATCCCAACCTGCGATATAGTCTATTGCAGAATATGATGCACCGATTGTCTGATCTTGGTCCATTGTCAATGCTATTGTACTCTCCGTACTTCCTGTACTCCAGTTGGTGAATGTCAATATCTTGTTGGAAGTGGCAGTGAGCGCAACAACCGTTCCTGTCTCATACATCTTCTTGCCGTCAACTATTGTAGGTTCCGGATCGCACTCTACCATATAGTCGTTTGCTCCCGAATCCATGTTTATCGTAAGCTCGTAGGTGTCTATCGCCGAGTAATTGGCGGTAATCACCTTGTCGGCGTCCATAGTAACGGTATATGTGTCTTCGGTGGAAAGTGTTGTACCATTCTCATCCGTCCAACCGTCAAACTGATAACCGAATCCACGTGTCTGTGTAAGCGTTACTTCATCACCTTCATCAAATGTCGTTCCATCTGGCACTTGCTTAACCGTAGCTGCTCCCTCTGGCGATATATTCACGCTCAGATTATATTGTGCCACATCCTCCAACTCGCCTGTCAAAGTACCGTTTATCACGACATTGGCAAAACCGTCTTGCTTGTTATTTGCTAAATTATATATGTATATGCGCAGACCGCATGCACCTGTGGAGCCTGATGCGGAGACGTTATACGAAAACTCGTAATTTGGATCGTCTTCTCCGTCTTTGTTACGACCAGGAACTATACCCTGCTGCAATTCCGTCTCTTTTCCTGTATCACTGACCCAAAATATACTGATGTCTCCTCCTCCTGTTCCAACACGTAAAGCATTGAACGATACGCTTGTCGGAGTGAATGTCATCCCTGCCTTTGGCACTATTAAAAAGTCAATGGCATTGACATCTTTATCATTACCTGAAGCACTGGAAATTTTATCTGTCGGGTTAACAAGGGTATATGTTATGTTGTTCTCATCTTCCTCACCTGGATCAACATAATTATAATCCGTAGTACCATTAAAATAAAGCCCGCTTCCCAATGTAACGTAACTCGTCTTGAAATACTTGCTCACTCCGTCAGGACTGTACGTAGCTACCTGATCGTCTGTTCCTTGATCGAAAACCCATGTTGCCGTAGCCTCAGTCTGTGCCCATGACATACCTGCAATAACACAGAAGAGACTTAACATGCTCATTCTGAATAATACTAACTTTTTCATATTTTAGTAGATTTGGTTTTTCAGTTTATAGACTGCAAACTTACACAAAAAACTCAATATAT
>JAJQAR010000222.1 GCA_021203705.1 Prevotella sp.
TGATTATTGCGTTCTATTTTAGCAAAACTTGTCGAATATTGCGTTTTGAGATACAAAAAACCTGTCAAATATTGCGTTTTACTGAAAAATACTGTATCTTTGCAAACAAATATTTGATGTGATGATAGACAAACGTATTCTTGAAAATGTCCTTTCCGACCAGTCGGAAGAATTGCAGATCAAGCGTTCCATGAATTTCTGTCGGAGAAAAGAAGAAGACTCGGTGGATTTGAAAAGTCAGCTTGCTCAGGTAGTTATTGGTGTAAGGAGGAGCGGAAAATCCACCTTGTGCTATAATGTCCTTCAACGTTCAGGAGTAAAATTTGCCTACGTGAATTTTGATGATGAGCGGCTTACAAGTCTGACGGGAAAGGATTTGAATGACGTTTTGGAAGTATTCTATAAAATGTACGGCAACTTCAACTATCTTTTTATAGACGAGATACAAAATATCCCGGAATGGTATCTGTTTGTCAACCGATTGCTTCGCAAAAGGATGCACGTCATTGTTACAGGTTCCAACGCCAAACTGTTGAGTGGGGAGCTTGCCTCTCATCTTACCGGGCGGCATCACGATATCTCGTTGTTGCCGTTTTCATTTGCAGAATACTGTGATTACAAGAATGTAGACACCAAGAGTCAAACCACATTGGCTATCGCACTTCGCAGAGCGGCATTTGACGATTATATGCGTAAGGGTGGTTTTCCAGAATTGCAGGATATAGCTGATGGACGTGAATATATAGATACGCTTGTTGACAATGTTCTTAAACGGGATATAGAACAGCGTTTTAAAATATCGTATAAGGCAGCATTTGAACAAATGGCACAACATTTATTGAATGTATCGCCAACCATTATCGTGGAAAGAGAACTGAAAAAAATATTCGGTTTTAAATCCGAACACACCGTGAGAAATTATGTCAGTTACCTTTGTCAGGCATATCTTGTGGTAGGGCTGCACAAATATTCTCCCAAAAGCAGATTGCGTGTTGTAGGAGAAAAATTATATCCAATAGATGTTGCTTTGATGAACAATCGAACAGATGCTTTTGCGGGAGAGAACTTGGGCTGGCGTTTGGAGACCATTGTTTTCATCGAATTATTGCGTAGGTGCAAGCATAAAGGCTGGGATGTTTATTATTACAACGACCGTACTAAAGAGTGTGATTTTGTTGTATGTCAAGGAAATACAGCAGTGATGCTCATACAAGTCTCTTACGACATCCTGAACCTTAAAACTCGAAAGCGTGAGATTTCAGGTTTGCTTCATGCAGCACGAAAAACAAAATGCAACAACCTGTTCTTGCTTACCGACCACGATTATGAGGATGTAAAAGAAAACGAATACACCATCAATATCCGACCCGTGTATGACTGGCTGTTGCAGGATTTTGAATAGCAAATTTAGAAAGCTATAATACCAATTTTTAAAGAAAAGAATGTATTTCTTCTTTAATGAGAAATAAAAGTACTAAATTTGCGACTAAAAGTACTAAATTTACGACTAAGTAATCATATTGCTAAGGCAAATGTAAAAAGCAGAAAACTATGAAAGATTTGAAAAACGAGATTAAAACATTGATCTCTGGTGCAGAGAATGCTGAGGTTGAATTCAAATCTGCAAAAGGGGGATTACCAGAAAGTTTTTGGGAATCTTTTTCTGCTTTTGCCAATACAAATGGCGGTATCATAGTATTGGGAGTTAAAGAAAAAAATGGAAAATTCATATCAGATGGATTGACAAATGAGCAAATTGCCACATATAAGAAACGCTTTTGGGATTGTGCGCACAACAAAGAGAAAGTAAGTGCCACAATGCTCACTGAAAGTGATGTGTTAGTTGGGGAAATAGATGGGAGTCAATATTTAGCATTTAGAATTCCTCGTGCTGCATACAATATCCGTCCTGTTTATCTTACCCGAAATCCTTTCGGCAACACATACAAGCGTAATCATGAGGGGGATTATCATTGTACTGACGCAGAAGTCCGTGAAATGTTTGCAGATGCACAACATGCCACAGCACCTTTTGACAACCAGATATTGCCCAACTATAACATTGACGATTTAGATGCTGCAACGCTCAAGGAGTATCGCCAACGTTTCTTGCTAAAAAGAGATAACCATCCTTGGAACGGATTAGATGATATGTCTTTTCTGACGAAAATAGGAGCATATCGTGTGGATAGGAAAACTGGCAATGAGGGATTTACCCGTGCAGGAATATTGATGTTTGGAAAAACGGAGAGCATTACAGATAATGCATGTACACCGTGGTATTTTGTGGATTATCAGGAAAAACTATCTGATACACCAGGAATACGTTGGTCAAACCGAATATACCCTGATGGCACATGGGAAGCCAATATCTTCCAGTTCTTTTACCGTGTCTCCAATCAAATTTCGCACACAATACCAACACCATTTATGCTAAATGGCATTACCCGTATAGAGGAAACGCCGGCACATATTGCAATCCGTGAAGGATTGGTCAACATGCTGGTACATTCCAGCTATGCTGAACAGGGCAATATCGTGGTATTGCGTGAAAGGGGCAGTATTATAATGCGTAATCCAGGACGAATGTTAATCTCTGTGGATGACTTCTATGCAGGAAGTCATAGCCTTTGCCGTAATCCAAACCTTCAAAAGATGTTCATGTTAGTTGGCTATGGTGAAAAAGCCGGCAGTGGTGCTGATTATATCGTAAAAGGTTGGGAGAAAAACAGTTTGGCTCGTCCAAAAATCGAGGAAACGGTACAGCCAGACACAGTAACACTTACTTTCGAACTTGAAGATGAAAAGCCAAAAGAAAATAATGACAGTAAAGATAGTGAACGAAAATTGTCTCAAGATGATTCAGATTTGTCCCAAGTTGTCCTAAGTTTGTCCCAAGTTTGTCCCAAGCTTAAAAAATACAGTTCAGACAAGATATCAGAATTCATTAACACGTTAAGAGAACAACCGCAACCCATGTTAAAATTAATGGAAGTGTTTGGAGAGAAGAATCGCACACGATTCCGTAACCAAATCATAATACCATTGATTAACAGTGGTTATATAGAATCTACAGTTAAAGAAATTCCAAATAGTCCGAAACAACTGTATAGAGTTTGCGGGACAACAAATCCGCAGAACATGCAATTATAGTTCTTTTATTACAGGTAATCTAATGTCTAATTTATAAAATTAAAAACATATTCAGATATATCTGTAATGCGTTTTCGGATTTTGAATTTTTGGCAGACGCATTGGCGAAAACAGGGTATACCGATTTCAAATTAGGTGGCGAAAACAGAAAAATCGACACTACATGATGTAATGTCGATCGAATGATTAGATA
>JAJQAR010000262.1 GCA_021203705.1 Prevotella sp.
ATACGTGAGAGTGTGAAACGCCCCAAACGTATACTTTTAAGATATGCCGATGAGGACTTCACCGAACACGAGGAATGGGTTGACGGTTATCTCGCCCGTGTCATGCAGCACGAGTTTGACCACCTCGATGCCAAAATGTTCATCGACCGCGTTTCCCCGTTGCGCCGCCAACTTATAAAAGGCAAATTGAAAGCCTTGTTGCAGGGCAGATACCATTGCTCCTACCGCACGAAATCGGTAAAAAAATAATATGCTTTCATGCGCAAGTTGCTTATATCCTTATTGTTGTTTGTCACACCTGTGCTCACATTCGCACAGTTCAGAACAAACCGGTTATTGGATGTAGGGCGGAGTGCGCTCTATTATGAGGATTATGTCCTGTCAATACAATATTTCAACCAGGTAATAATGATGAAGCCATACCTCTACGAGCCATGGTTCTTAAGAGGTGTGGCAAAATTCTATCTCGATGACTATGTCGGGGCAGAGAATGACTGTTCTGAGGCGATACGCCTTAACCCTTACATTTCTGAGGTATATGAAGTGAGAGGTCTAAGCCTTATCAAGCAGGGCAGATACGAGGACGCCATTAAGGATTACGACAAGACAATAGACTTCTCACCATACAACAAAGGACTGTGGTACAACCGTGTGCTTTGCAAGATAGAGAGTAAGGACTATGACGCAGCCAACGCCGACCTTGACTCAATGATAGTGATGTGGAAGACCTACGCAAAATCATACTCCCTGAAAGCTGAGGTTTGTTTGCAGCAGAAAGACACTATCACTGCTGGAAAATACTTAGACCAGAGTTTGGATGTTGACCCCTACGACGGAGATGTCTGGGCTATGCGTGCGCTGATCAGTATGTCAGAAGAAAAGTGGAAAGATGCCGACCAACAACTGTCGAAAGCCATTCACCTGAAACCCACGACGCCAAACAACTACGTTAACCGCGCTCTTGCCCGTTACAACATCAACAACCTGCGGGGAGCATTGTCTGACTATGACAAGGCGATAGAGTTAGCCCCCAACAACTTCCTTGCCCACTATAACAGAGGGCAGTTGCGTGTGCAGGTAGGTGACGACAACAGGGCGATTTCCGATTTCGACTATGTCATCAGCATGGAGCCGAACAACGTTATGGCGATATATAATCGTGCCATATTGCTTGAACGCACAGGCGACATACAAGGGGCGATACGCGACTATTCAGTGCTTATTGATGAATACCCCAATTTCTGGGCAGGATTAAGCGGACGTGCACGATGCTACCGCCTTCTTGGAATGACAGCCAAAGCTGAACAGGATGAGTTCCGCATATTTAAGGCGCAGAACGACAAGCATAACGGCGTACAGCCCCGTTGGAGCAAGAAACAGAAGCTCAACGTAAGGAAAAAGAGTGAGATCGACTTCAACAAATACAACAACCTCGTCGTTGAGGACGAGAACAATATAGAGCACGAGTATTCCACTGCATACCGTGGCCATGTGCAGAACAGGAAAGTGGACATTGATTTCCTGCCGATGTACCAGCTCTCATTCAGCCAATACGACAACGGCATGAAGTCGTACCAGGCATTTGACCCTGATGTGGAGGAGTTCAACCACAATTACAACATCTCCGACAAGTTGTATGTAAAGTGCAACACCACTCCACTATCCGAAGACGAATCACAGAAAATCTTCGATATGATAGACATGCTTACAGACAGCATTATGGCTTCTCAAAACAAGTCAGGTAATCATTTGCTGTTATTGCGAGCCGTTGCAAATGGTGTGGTGCAGAACTATGGTGACGCCGTGAGCGACCTAACAAAATACATCCAGAACGACAGTACATCGTCTATTGCATATTGGCAACGTGCCGTGTATCAGGCACGCATGAACGAATATAACGCCTCGCAAGGAATTGACGTAAAACTGAAAATGGCAAGTGCCATGTCGGACATCAACAAGGCAATAATTCTGAATAGGAAAAGCGCATATCTCTATTACAACCGTGGTAACCTGCACGCAGCCAACAAAGACTACCCCATTGCCGTTGAGGACTATAACAAATCTTTGGAACTTGACCCGAATCTTGCTGAGGCATATTACAACCGAGGCATTGCCAACATCGAACTCAATGACATTGAAAATGGCGTACACGACCTAAGCAAGGCGGGAGAATTAGGACTGTACAACGCTTACAGTATTATCAAGAAATACAGTAAAAAATAATAATATATAAATTGAGGTTTCGCAAATGCGAAACCTCTAATCTTAATTATCAAAATCCGTAAATATCTTTCAACTTGTCACCCAACTTATTGCCTCGTAAGTCAATGGCAATTATCTTGCCATCCTTGTCAATAAGGACATTTGAAGGAATTGAGTTAACACCGTAGGTTAACGCACCTTCTGACTTCCACGCTTTCAGGTCGCTAAGTTGCGGCCATTCCATACCGAGATTACCGATTGCCGCTTTCCACGCTTCTGCCTTACTGTCAAATGAGATACCTATAATCTCAAACCCTGCGGAATGATATTTCTTATAGTTTTCAACAACATTCGGCATTTCCTGACGGCATGGACCGCACCAGCTTGCCCAGAAGTCAATAAGCACATAGTTGCCCTTTCCGCACCATTCGCTCAACTTTCTCGGATTATTCTCCGTGTCGTTCATAGTCAAATCAACGAACATTTTGCCCGGCAACCTCTTTTCCAAAGCAGCCATCTGGTTTTTTGCACGCACCATGACAGGGTGATTATAATAAGGAGCATTGCTGTCTAAAAGGTTTTTCAACTCATCGTATTCAAGCTCATAAATCACCTGATTGATATAAATGGCGGGAATCATATTATCCTTGTTGTCCATCACAATCTTCATCTGGTCAGCAGTCATTGCATCAGAAATCTCCTCATACTTCTTTTCGAGCTCCTCCATTTTCGACTTGCCTGCCTCACTCTCGTCTTTCGACAACGTTTCAGCCTCCGCCATTACCTCATTCATCACATCAGCATACTTCTCATCCAACTGCCTGTCATAATCATACAGTTTCTTGTTCAGTTCAGAACCAGAGAAAGTGTTATTCACGAAATCCACATCTATCGGTGTACCGTCGTTGAAAAATGAAATTCCGTAATTTCCGAAGCCTATAGTTATAATATCGTTAAGAGCCTTATTGCCCGTTACAGTGAACGCACCATCAGTAACTATAACCTTCTCCATAGAATTGCGGTCGCTGTTCACCATCAAATTAACTTCTTTCACATCATCAGGCACAACACCCGTGATTTTAAATTCTGTATCTTGCGCCATCATAGAGAGCGCAGGCACAGCCAATAATATCAATGACAATA
>JAJQAR010000359.1 GCA_021203705.1 Prevotella sp.
ACGAGAGAAGAATGTTTTCAGCCATTTCTTTATAGTCTCATCATCGTATGTTACAGCATCTTTCTGGGCACTACTGAATGCCTGTTTTGCGAGCATGAAGATTTTTGATGGGCGGAAGCCGAAACGCAGGAAATAGTAAAGGAAGAAATCATGCAGTTCGTATGGACCAACCAAGTCCTCCGTCTTTTGATTAATGTTACCCTCATCATCGGCAGGTAGCAACTCAGGACTAATCGGCGTGTCAATGATGTCAAGAAGTGTCTCACGTGACTTTGCGTCAACACCACTCATTGCCACATAACGGACAAGATATTTGATAAGCGTCTTTGGCACACTGGCGTTAACGCCATACATACTCATGTGGTCACCATTGTAAGTAGCCCAACCGAGAGCAAGTTCCGACAAGTCACCAGTACCGATAACCAAACCTCCTATCTGGTTGCTCAAGTCCATAAGGATTTGCGTGCGCTCACGAGCCTGACTGTTTTCGTAGGTTACATCATGCACCTTGATATCATGGTCGATGTCCTTGAAATGCTGCTTTACGGCATCAGAGATATTTATTTCACGCATGGTAACACCAAGACTTTCCATAAGACTGACAGCATTGGAATGAGTGCGGTCGGTAGTGCCAAAACCAGGCATCGTAACACCGAGAATACCCTTACGGGGCAAACCGAGCTTATCGAATGTCTTTACGCAAACAAGCAGAGCAAGCGTACTGTCAAGTCCACCGCTGATACCTACCACTACCGACTTGCTATTAGTATGCACAAGACGTTTTGCCAATCCTGCCACCTGAATTGAAAAAATCTCATCACAACTGCGCTCCATGTCATCCGACTTAGGGATAAACGGATGAGGATCAAACTGGCGAAGCAGTTCGAAATCACGGGGAGCGATAGTATTGGCATTTATTATTCGTGCATCATGCCCACGCTGGGCATTTACGTAAGTACTGTTTGTGCGTCGCTCACTCCTCAGTTTTTCCACATCAATCTGCGAGGCCACCAACTGCGGTTTGAACGAGAAACGCTCACTCTCCTCAACAAGATTGCCATTCTCGTATATCAAGGCATTGCTGCCATATACCACATCCTGTGTGCTCTCACCAAAACCACAACCGCTGTAAACATAGCCGGATATCGTGCGTGCACTCTGCTGCGCCAAAAGACCGGTAAGGTACTTATGCTTCTCAATAAGTTCATCACTTGCCGAAAGATTGAAGATGATGTCAGCACCGGCAAGAGCAAGACTGTTGCTTGGAGGAGCAGGAGCCCATACATCCTCGCAAATCTCGATGCCGAACAATACGCCATCACACGTACGGAACAATGTCGGTTGTGGACTTACGATAATAGTATTACCAGCAAAACGTATCTCTGTAGGCTGCAAGTCCTGCGAGGAAGCAAACCACCGTTTCTCATAAAACTCACTGTAATTGGGCAGGTATGTCTTTGGCACTAAGCCGAGTAACTCCCCTTTTTGGATAACTGCCGCACAGTTGAGGAGAAGGTCGCCCACAACGACAGGCAGTCCCACAATACTTATTATATCGAGCTTACGTGAGAAGTCAAGCAGCATTAACAATGATGTCTCTGCCTGTTCGAGGAGCAAGTTCTGACGAAACAAGTCTTGGCAGGTATAACCAGTGATGCACAGTTCGGGGAACACGATTACCTCAACACCCTTACCCTCCGCCTGAGCGATGATACTCTCTATCTGCTGAATGTTATATGAACAGTCGGCAACCCTTACTGTCGGTATGGCAGCCGCCACTTTAATAAATCCGTTTTGCATAATTCTTTGTTTTATTCGTGATATTAAATTATCCATTAAAATTAATTATTACTTTATCGTTACTTGCGTAGCCCCATAACCATATTCGCGGAACGAAGCATCCTGATATGGACATTTCTTGTAACGATAGTTGAGTTCGTGCAGGATGGCATGGCGAAGCACGCCCTCACCCTTACCGTGGATGAAAATCAACTTAGTGCCGTACTTGTTCTTATACTGATCCATAGTCTTTTTGAAAACACCAAGCTGATAATTGAGAATGTCGGCAGGTGTCATACCTGACGTAGTGTCAAGAAGTGCGCTTGAATGGAGGTCAACAACTATAGGTTCATCCTTGCCCTTTGTCCTTGCAGGCTGCACGGGAGCCGGTTTTGGAGTGTCGGAAGCTATCTTGCGCGCCATCTCCTGTTTCAGTTTCTTGGCATCGATGACAAGCGGGCGTACAGGCTTATCATTCTCTATCACAGGATAGATAAGAGCCAACTGCTCAAAAAACTCGTTCTCCTGGAATGTGTGGAGTTTGTAGAACTTTACCGTGTCTATACGTATCTGAGCATCAACAGGTGGTTTCAGCATGAAGTTCTTATCACGCTTGTATGCAATTAGTTGCACTGAGATACGTTCCATCTCGTTTAGTACTTCACGTTCAAACTCCTCAATATACACCTTCGTGTTCGGTTCTATCTCACCTTCGGAGCGCAATTTCCAACCCGCCCCATCTGCCGTAAGGTAAGTATAGTGAATGTAATAGTTGCTGTCGTTGACAATATAAGTCTCAAACTTCGTCTTAATCAGTTCCTTTATGTCAACGGGCACGTATGCGACATATACCGACAGCAGATCACCACCCTCACGCTCCTCCGGCTCATCATCATAGAACGGTTCAGGCTGTGCTTTTGGCTTTTCAACCACAGGTTCTGGCTGCGCTTTCTCAGCATTACTGTCGTGCCTTATCTCATAATTGTCAGATTCTATCACCACCACATCATTGATTGCAGTAGGTATCTGGAAGCCGTCCTCATCCTCCACAAGTACTATGTTCTTGCCCTGAAAGCCAGCAACGACACCGCCACCTATCTCACTTACAAACCTGACTTTATCTCCTATTTTCATATTATATTAATTTTATGGTATCAACAAACTGCCGTCACCATAGCTCAAGAAGCGGAAATCATGCCCAAGGGCATAATCATAAATCCCTTTCCAATCGCCATGAAGAAATGCACTGACAAGCAGCAACAATGTGCTCTGCGGTTGGTGGAAGTTGGTAACAAGCATTTTCACAATCTTATATTCATATCCAGGAACAATGATAATCTGCGTACTGCCATGAAAAGTGGTTATGCCATTATTGTCCAAAAAGTCAACCATATTCTTGAGTGCCTCAACTGGAGTTAGCATAGGCGCAGTATCATACGGTTCCCATTGGTCAATATGCAGATCATTTTCCGTAAGTTGCTTATTGGCAGCCAACCTCGCACCTACATAATAAAGACTTTCCAATGTGCGCACACTTGTAGTACCCACGGCAATAGCATTGGCATCATGCTCAATCAGTTTTATTAAAGTAGAACGATGAACGCTGAAAAACTCCGTGTGCATATCATGACCAGATATTTCCTCACTCTTTACAGGGCGGAATGTGCCAGCACCGACATGTAGGGTAAGTTCTTCACGTTCTATACCATGAGCGTCAATATCTTTTAGCACATCATCCGTGAAATGCAGTCCTGCCGTAGGAGCAGCCACACTACCCTTAATCTTGGAATACACCGTCTGATAAGTTACCTTATCCTGTTCCTGCACCTCACGGTTTAGGTAAGGCGGAATGGGTAGTTCACCTACACTATCGAGAATATCAGCAAAGGTTATATCTTTGTCTTCCCAACGGAAATCAACACGATGACTTGTGCCATGCTCCTCTTTACGCTCTACAGAAAGGGTTACACTATGACCTTTCACATCGAAACTGCGTTTCAACGTGCCATCTTTCCACTTCTTCAAATTACCTACCAAACAATACCATGAACACTCACCGTTTGTCTGGAACATCTGCTCATAATCTGACGGCATTGCCGGCTCAAGAAGAAACACCTCTATCAACGCCCCTGTTTCCTTATGGAAATGTATTCTTGCCTGAATGACACGGGTGTTGTTGAAAACCATCAATGAGCCTTGGGGCAAGTATTTCGGGATGTTGTAAAACACATCCTCGGAAATCACACCTTTATTATATATAAGGAGCTTACTGTGGTCACGCTGTGCAACGGGAAACTTAGCAATACGTAAGTCTGGCAGTGCATAGTCGTAATCCTTTATCTTTATCTGCTTCGGGTTCATAGTATCTTAATTCTAAAATAGTGTCAATGCCCTGATTATCACGTACAGCAGGGTCAACGCCATAACCACCAAAACGATGTCTATATCCTCATGACTATATCCTGTGGAAGTATATTTCGAGGATATATAATTAAGGTCAGACGATATGCGCCTGTAAACCTTGAAATAAAGGAGATATACCACAAGTCCAACAATGGCACCCCAAACCAGTCCAACCAGTATATCCGATGGATAATGTACACCGAGATACAAGCGTGTCCAACAGTTTACCAATGACCACAACACCATGGCAATTACAAATTTCCTGTTACGTATAAGCAAAGAGAAGAACATCGCTATACAAAACGTGTTGGAGGCGTGGGCGGAGAAAAAACTGTATTGAGTACCACGAATACCGTTTACTATGTCTATGGAATATTTCACGATGGGGTCGTAAGTAGGCCTCAACCGCGCTACCAAAGGTTTCACTACGAAATCAGCCATACCGTCGGACAGTACTATGCACAACAAGGCACAACCCACAACGAGCATTATCTGACGCATTGTCTCATTGTTCTTTATCACCACATACAACAGTGAGAGATACAGAGGTATCCATGTTAACCCGGAGGTAAGTACTACTGCCAAGTTGTCCAAGAACAAAGAATCGCTTCCGTTGATAAAAGCAAGGATGTAACGGTCTACCTCTGTCAGTGTCGTAAACATAGTGTGTCTTTTTGTTATATCCGTTCCAACTGTGAAACTTCCACCCAACCATCGCGACCGTCAGCAAGTTGCACCTGTTTCCAGTCTTTCATCGTATCATCGATTATCTCCACTCTACTGCCTTCATGGATAATGGCGGTATAATCGCTGTTGGCTACCGGTGTCTTTTTCAAAGCTGCCGAAGGAGCCATGATGATAGCACCGGTACGACGTGTCAGTATTCTCTTTTGCTCGT
Organism: Prevotella sp.; assembly: GCA_021203705.1. Lineage (GTDB taxonomy): Bacteria > Bacteroidota > Bacteroidia > Bacteroidales > Bacteroidaceae > Prevotella. The sequence continues at coordinate 5,081 of JAJQAR010000359.1, forward strand.
ATGCGAAGATATTGCTTAAAATGAAGATAATCAAGAATACCATCGCCCCGTAAAATCCCACCTTGCGTAACGTCATCTTCTGCACGAACAAATAGATCAGCAATAGGATGAGCGCAATAGCAAAACTGAAGATAGCTATACGTGCCCAACTGTCCACTCCGGCAAGGTTCACCAACGTCTTATACCACGTTACAAAGAACATTTCCGACTTTGGTGTTATCTTATCGATTGTCTTTGAGCGTGCCATCTGGAGGTTGAAACGTATATCATCATCGCCAGGCGACAGCAATAAAGCCCGCTCATAGTTTAATACGGCACGAGTAATGTTGTCGGTACGGTAATAGGCATTACCAAGATTATAGTAAGTTCTTGCACACGGACCAGCTTTGAGCAACTCCTCATAGTCCTTTATTGCTTGCTGGTAATTGCCTTTCTTATACTCATCATCTGCGTTCTTCTTCGTTACCGCATTGGTTGGTGCAGCCATGAGGACGAGCAACACCAGCAGCAACATGGTCTTCACGCTGTTATGCCGTTTCTTCAAACTTTTCAGCATATCTTCTATCTTAATTATCGCTGTCATGGCAGCCTCAAATGTCTGGTTCATATTGCCTTGTGGGTCTCCCGGAGCATAACGGTTGTACTCGCACTCGTCAAGGGCTTGGATGAACAAGGCAACCGTCTCCTCATCAACATCCCTCTCCATCAACTTTTCCGAGATATTTTCCTTAGACAACTGCGTAACAGGTATGTTGAGCTTATCTCCGACATAGCCCCACAATGCTCTCAACACCTCATCATAAAACTTATCTTTCTGGTTTGCCATCAACAGCTTATGAGCAAATTTCAATCGTTTTGTAGCCACACGATTGGCCTTCTTCACCTTCATCCTGCCAACATTGGCATTATCAATAGCACGTTTTCTGAATATAATGAGCAATGTGACGAACACTACAAGCAATACAACAAGGGCAGTCCAATATCTCGGAGAGCCATAAAGGATATTGTCAATATCCTGAACATTCAAAACACCTTCCTTAATGTCATGGATATCCTCAGAATTCGACTCGCCATAGTCAACGACAGTACCTCCAGAACCACTACCCTTTGTAACGGTCAATTCAAACGGCTGTGTCTTTATTGTCTTATAGGCATTTGCCTCAGTATCATAATATGTAAACTCAACTGCAGGAATCTCGTACTTGCCCTGATTGCGTGGAACAGCGAGGAAATCGTAAACCATATTACCCTCAACACCATTGGTGGTGAGCTTTGTCTTGTCAGTTACCTTGGCATCGTACTTGTCAAAATCCTTCGGGAACTCGATAACAGGCTGCTTTATCAACTTCAAGTTGCCTACACCTCCCACTATCACCCTGATAGTAACTGGGTCGTTGGCTTTCACCTCACTCTTATCAATCTGTGCAGTGATATTAAATTTACCCACACCACCAGAGAAATTGGCAGGGCGTGTCGGCAACGGGTCAACCTGTATCGTCATGCCAGGAGCCTTGATATCGCGCTTTACCTCGATATATCCCGAACCACCATTGAGGAAAGCCTCAAATGGGTCAACATTGCGGTTTTGTTGTACTACCGTACCTTTGAACGTAATACTCGGTATTTCCAACTTACCTGTCATCTGTGGGTACATCACATATTGGCTCCATGTAACACAACGGTAAGCCCGACCATTGACATTCTCGATATGGAATGACTTCTGCTGCGGCAACGGTATCTCCTGTGTGTGGAATCCCGTCAAATCAGGCATCTTTCCTTCCAACTGGGTGAGGTCAACAAGGGTGTAAACTTTATAAGTAAGGAGTATCGGTTCTTGCTCATGCACATGTTTCTTATTTGCCGTAACCTGGATGAACAGGTCAGAACCCTTGATTGGCGTTCCCGCATCGTTAACACGAGCACCAACTTCAGAATCATCGTGCATCTTCGGCGCCCCATTCTTACTCGCACTCTCACCAGAGGCTGTAATCTTTACAGGTTTCGATACTACCTTCTTGCCACCAACCGTAACACTTGCCGGCGTGATAGTATATGTTCCCGCTTTCGAAGCGCATAATATAAAGGTGTAGGTTATTGACGAACTGCTGCTTGTATGTCCGTTTACCATCTGGAAACTCGACTGTGAAGAAGTATAAGGACCAGTAATTATCTCCAAAGCCTCCGGTACGCTGCCGACATGGAAATCACTCGCATTCTGCGTATTCAATGTATAGGTAACCCGGAAATTCTCACCGACAGCGACATTAGTCGGAGCATTGGCAACAAGGCTCTGTGCCTGAGTAAACATCACCCAAGATAGTAAAACACATGTTATAAGTAAATACCTTTTCATATCACTTGCCTTGTTTCCATAAATATTACCAATTCTTTTCCAACTGACGAGAACTCGGCTTCTGCATGGCTTTCTTCATGCGCTCCTGAGTATCCTTCTCGTTTTGTACCGCAGCATTCAACATCTGTTCCGCATTTTCCTTGCTCATCTGCTCCTTCGGCTGTTGCTGCTGGTTATTCTTATCCTTATCGTCTTTCTTGTCCTTATTATCTTTGTTGTTCTGTCCATTCTTGTCCTCGTTATTCTTTTTGTCCTTATTCTGATTCTGGTTGTTGTTACCACCCTGATCCTTATTCAATTTCTTGCAAAGAGCAAGATTATAACGGGTCTCATCGTCCTTAGGATTATTGCGCAACGATTGCTCGTAAGCGTTTATCGCCTCACTGTACATTTTCTTGTTCTGACAGATAACACCGATATTATGATAGACTGACGCAAGACGCATCTTGTTGGTCTCCACCTTTGCGGCATTTTCAAACTGCACCACAGCGGCAGAATCCTTATTCTGCATCATAAGTGCACAACCGAGATTGTACAGAGCCTGTGGATTTGACTGATTTTTGGAAAGAGCCTTTCTGTACAGAACCTCAGCATTGGGATAGTCCTGCATACGATACTTACGGTTGCCATCGTTAATCAACTGGCGGTCAGTTTGTGCGTTGACCACCGTAACGACTCCCAATAACAATATCAAAACAAATTTCCTCATATCAATCCTTAAAGTTCAACATCATTTGAACAGTTTTATTTTCTTAAACAACGGATTCTTGCTTTCAAGAATAATCATTTCTATTATCAAGACTATAAGCAACAAGATACCGACAGCCTGGAACTGCTCATCGTATTCACTGTAAACGACACTGGAAATCTCACCCTTCTGGAGCTTTGTCAGTTCGTTGTTAAGTTGCTTCTGAGCTACATTGGTATTGTCAACATGAATGTATGCACCACCACCTGCCGCAGCCAATTGTCTGCACATATCCTCGTTGAGTGCAGACATCACTATCGAACCCGTGTTGTCCTTCATATAACCGCCATGGTCATCAGGGATAGGCGAGCCTTTCGGAGAACCCACGCCAAGAACATACACACGCATACCTTTCTTGCGTGCCGCCTTAGCAGCCTCAACAGCCTGACCCTCATGGTCCTCACCATCTGTTATCAGAATGATTGCACGTCCTACCTTCTCGTCTTTTTGCGTAAAACTGTTGGTACTTATCCTGATAGCTTCCGCAATATTCGTTCCCTGCAAAGCAATGAGCGACGGGTCGATGTTATGCAGGAACATTTTCGCCGACACATAGTCACTCGTTATAGGCAACTGCACAAAAGCGTCACCGGCAAACACCACGAGACCTATCTTGTCGTTGGTGAAATTATCCACCATGTTCTCTACCAGCATCTTACTCTTGTCCAAACGGGAAGGCACCACATCATTGGCTTTCATCGAGTTACTGATATCCAACGAGATGATAACCTCAATACCATTGCGCTTCTCCTGACTGATCTTAGACCCCATTTGTGGACGGGCAAGCATTATTATAAGTAATGCGAAAGCCAATGTCATAAGCCAGAATTTCAGTTCCATGCTGAACGGCGACACGTCAGGCATCAGTTGTTTAAGCAGAGCAGGGTCACCAAATTTCTTCAGTTTCTTCCTCCTCTGACGTATACCTATCAGTTTTATCACGAATAGCAACGGGATAAACAGCAGGAAATACAGATATAATGGGCTCTCAAATCTGAACATATTTCTATTTTTATGGTATCCGACGGAAGACGGTCAAACGCAGCAAAATCTCCATCAGCATCGTGATTACGGCGGCAAGGGCGAACCCCTGATATGCCTCATAACGCTTTGTGAATTTCTTCACGTCCATCCTCGTCTTTTCCAACTTGTCAATATCTTCATATACTTTTTTCAACTCTCTTGTGGTAGTGGCTTGGTAGAACTTTCCATCTGCTATCGAGGCTATCTCACTCAATGTCTTTGTATCCACATCAGCACGCACATTGACATATTGTATCGTGCCACCTACTGGCATAGGATAAGGAGCTACCGTCTTACTGCCAAGGGCTATTGTATAGACACGTATTCCCATACTCTTAGCGATA
>JAJQAR010000163.1 GCA_021203705.1 Prevotella sp.
TTTCTGGTCCGAATGGGAATGTCATCACAATTTCTAACAGAATGCTTTTCGTTTGTGCTGAAATTGCCGCCCGTTCTGCGATTATATTGAATAATTGAGTTTGCATTTTCGATTGATTGGAAAAGATCATCTTCGTTTTCCTTTGACTTTGTAATAAACCAGTTTGATGTGGTTCTCTTGAGTAGGTCAATTAAATCAGGATCACTAACCTGAAAGTCTTCAGGCGTGTTGTGAAATCCTTGATTGACATATTCAAATGTAATGCATTTGACTGTTTTTTGATCAAGGTTTAAAATTACATCATCGAGGCTCGAAGAAGTTTCGAGAAGATATTTAAGGTTGTCTAATTCATCATAAATTTCTGCTGTGGACTGCATTCAGTATCCTCCTTCTTTATTTTAAAGATTGAAGTCTGTCTTTTTCAGCTTCCAAATCTTTTATAAGTGTTTTGCTCTTGTTGATTAACTCATCAATATGGGAGTTCGCTTGGGAGTAAAAATCGTTTGCAAGAAAATTCTTAATATTTTTTCTGGTGTCATTTGATAGACTGCAAATGTCCGATTCTGTTTCAATATACCATTCATCATCTATGAGTGATTTAATCATTTCCAAATATCTTTGATAACCATGCAGTACATCATAAACTTCGTAGAGTTCTCCGTACAAATCGTCGTTATATATTGAATCTATCTTCATTGTTTAGTGTCCTCCTTGTGGTTTGTGTTTTCTAACTCTGGGTTGCCATATTGATAAATCTTGTCTAAGAGTTTGACATAACATTTTGACAGCATCCATATGGCATCGTATTTATAGTCATCATCATCTTGATGCTTGTAATAATATTTCTCCAAGAAATCAGTGAGAATTTCTGTCAGGATTGGAACAAGAAGTATAAGAATTACAGTAAACAATCTGTCACCTTCAATCACTCATCAAAATTTTTGCTGACACAGAATTCCTTTGGTTTGCAACTTTTTGTCTTAGAGACTCCCCTGCGACCTGTATTGGCAAACAGCACCCGAGAATCCTGTCATACATACGCTGTTTGGTAATATCTGTTTCGTTATACATATCTTCAACTGTAAGATTGGTTGTGACAATCATTGGCTTGCCTGTATTGCACCTGGTATCAACTATGTCGTGAATAATTGAGTTCCCGTAGTTGGTGTCGCGCTGTGCGCCAAGGTCATCCAGAATAAAGAGGTCAGCAACAGCAATGTGTGAGAAGTTTCTGTTGTCATCAATAAAGTCGTTGTGGCACACACAGCAGCAGTTGAGAATGAACACCCTATAATTTAAATCCATTAAATCGTTTGCAATACTGTAAGCGAGATAAGTTTTGCCCGTTCCAATGTTTCCTTGTAGGAGCAGACCTTGATCGTTTTCTTTCATTTCTTCAAAGTGCTGAACATAATTTTTACATTGCTTTTGTGGGAGGTTTTCATTGTTTGTCTCTATTCCTTTAAATGTTGCATTGGAGAAGCAGCGAGCATAATTGCCTTGATCTTTTAGGTATTGAATTTGATGCTGTCTTTTATCGAGCTTTATATCATTGTCGCTTTTAATCAGTTTTTCTTCAGCGCATCTGCACAAACAGCGATGTTTGCTGTGAAGCTGAGAAACATAAATTTCAAGCGGTTTGCCGCACTTTCCGCAATGCCAGCACCCGTCTTTGGGGTCAATATAATCTCCTTCTTTGCGATTGACTTGAGGTTCTGGTATATCTAACTTATCAATAACATCAAATAATTTTTCCATATCTGCGCTCCTGTATTTATGTAATCTATGCAACTGTTTTGTAACTGTACCAACAAACTGAAGGATTGGTGGTTGTCTCGCGGATGATATATCCATTTTTTAGCAGCCGTTGGAGAACATCTATAAGCCGTCTTTTGTTGATATTGATTCGGTCCGCAAGTTCTTGTTCCGTAATCATAAGTTTGTGTTCTGAATGATTGTGGGTGTATTCATATATGATTGCATAGACTTCTCTGTCAACTGTCTGCATTTTCATTTTGTACATCCAGTCGCGAATAAGAACATCATTTTTACCGACTTCACTCATAGTGCATATTTCTCCTTCCTTAATTCTTCAAGCGGGTTTCTTAAGTTGCCGTCTTTGTCGAGCATGTTCCATTTCCCACTGTATTTCATGCGAGGATATTTTTTGTCAGCCGCATCTATAACCCATTTTAGTATTGCTTGATAATCATCATAATCATTGGATATATTCTTGTCTTTTTTATAATCGTTCAATACTTTTATCACCAGTGGAACAAAATCAGGGCCGTAATCCCATTCAAGCTGATAGTGTTGTTCTTCAGTTAAGAAAACATGGTCAGCATACTGGACCTTTTTAGAAGTGTCTTCGGCAGCAGTTGTTGTATGCGTCTCTGTGACCTCGTTGCTTGTAGATTGTTCGTTATCGTTTTCTTTCAAAGGAAGTACAATCCTTTTTTGTGTTGTTGAAGGTTCGTAAGAGCATGGGGTGCATATGTATGTTCTTTCATAGCCAAAAGCTTTTTCTACTGTTATTAACTGTCTATCTTTTAGACGTTTGAGAGTGTTTTTTATTGTGTTCATATGCAGACCTGTTCTTGCTTGTATGTATTCCTTCGTGCATGTCATTCCGTTTTTGAATCCATATATAAGAGCATAGATGGTGGTTTCTGCGAGTGTAAGATCAAGTTTCTGCATCCATTGGTATGTAGCAATGTAATCATTGTCTGAAATATTCATAATTTCCTCCGTTGTGTTAATTGGCTTTATTGGTAAGAGAATGTTCGTAAGCCTTGCTCTTAATGTTTTTGTTACATATGTATTTAATCTGTCGTCCATCGCCCTTTATGGCTTCAATGTAACCCTTTTGTTTTAAAGATTTAATTGTACGTTTAACGGTTATAAGGGACATGTTTGTACGATCCTTAATGTATTCTTGAGTACATGTTATTCCAAGAGGATAACTGTAAATAAGTGCAAGAATAAATAATTCATATAAAGATGCATCAAGGTTGTACATCCATTGATAAACTATAATGCTGTCATCTTTATGTATTATCATTTTGTTTCCTCCTTTAATCTTGGCTCCATGTTGTATTTTAAGAATTTTATTTTATCAACTTTTAATTCTCTTCCAACCTCTAACCTTGGAAAATCAGGTCGGTGCATGTACGCAAGGGCTTCTTTTTTTGAACATTTTAAGCATTTTGCAACATCTGAAGTTGTTAAATATTCTTCCTCAAGGTTTATTGCCTTTAATGCATCTATTGAATCTGTCAGTGACAAGGTTGTATCAGATAGGGTTTTGAGTTCATTTATCA
>JAJQAR010000230.1 GCA_021203705.1 Prevotella sp.
GCATAATACTATAAAATAAATCAAAGATGAGAGTAAAGCAGATATTGTTTCTTGCGGTCGTAATTTCCCTGATGTTCACGGCATGCGGTAAGAAGAAACAACAAGACGACATAATAGCCCCGAAACCTGTCGAGAATGTGCCTTCAACGCCTCAGAAAATGCAGAACTATGATTATAACGAGACCGTTGACTGGCTCGACAAGAAATATGATGTTACTATAAACAGGCGTGCTGACGAAAGTATGCCAATCGTAGAGGATACCGATGGGGAAAAGTACTATGACAACAAAATCACCGTGAAAATCACCCGTCCCGACGGCACCACGTTTTTCAACAAGACATTCTCCAAATCCGACTTTTCCTCTTACGTTAGTAATGATTACTTAAAACAAAGCGCATTGCTCGGCATCGTGTTTGACGAAGCTTCAGGCGACAACTTGATTTTCGCCGCAAGTGTCGGCTCTCCCGATGTCCTTAGCGATGAATATGTTCCCCTTATGCTCACAATCTCACGTATGGGAAATATAACCATCAAGAAAGACACCCGACTTGACACAAACAGCAGTGCGACCGACGATGACTATGGGGTATAGCGTATTATAACGACAAAAACTGTATTTGACAAGTTGTAAACAATTATAAACAATTTTATCTTTTCCAAAAAATAGCTAAAAAGGCAACATTTTTTTGCAATGTAGAATTTGCAATTAGAGAATAAAACATTATCTTTGCAAATCGAAAACAAATCTAATTATGGAGGCCTTTTTCCGCACTCATACTTACTTGGTTGAGCACACCAACGCCCAAGTTCATCGAAACCTCATGGATGAGATCGACTGGGACGCAAGGATGATTGGTGTCAAGGGTACACGTGGCGTGGGGAAAACAACCTTCTTGCTTCAATATGCGAAAGACAATTTCGCCCCCACCGACCGCCGTTGCCTGTATGTCAACATGAACAATTTCTATTTCCAAGGACGTGGAATAGCCGACTTTGCCGGCGAGTTTTACAAGAATGGCGGAAAGGTGTTGCTGATAGACCAGGTTTTCAAAGAGCCCAACTGGAGCAGGGAGCTGCGCCTCTGTTATGACAGATATCCAGGGCTGAAAATAGTGTTTACTGGTAGTAGTGTGATGCGTCTGAAAGAGGAGAACCCGGAACTCAATGGCATCGTGAAAAGCTACAACCTGCGCGGTTTTTCTTTCAGGGAGTTTCTGAACCTCACGACAGGAAAGAATTTCCAGTCATATACTTTGGACGAGATTTTGCACGACCATGAGCACATAACAAGGAAAATACTTCCGGAAATTTCTCCTCTGAAATATTTCCAGGACTACCTGCATCACGGTTTCTATCCGTTCTTCCTTGAGCAGCGCAATTTCTCTGAAAACTTGCTCAAGACGATGAACATGATGACAGAGGTGGACATATTGCTGATCAAACAGATAGAACTGAAATATCTTACAAAGATAAAAAAACTGTTCTACCAACTTGCCGTTGACGGGCCCAAAGCCCCTAATGTCAGTAGGTTGGCAAAAGATATTCAAACAAGCAGGGCTACCGTGATGAACTATATAAAATACCTTGCAGAAGCACGGCTGATAAATATCATTTATCCCATCGGTGAGGAGTTTCCCAAGAAACCTACCAAGGTGATGCTGCACAACTCCAACCTGATATACGCCATTTACCCTATCGTGGTAAAGACACAGGATATAATGGAGACTTTCTTTGTCAATGCCCTGTGGAAAGACCATAAGGTAAACCAGAGCGGAAAGGACAATTTCTTCCTTGTGGATGAGAAACAGAAATTCAGGGTTTGTGATGCGCATAACAGTAAAATAAGAATGAGTACAGACACTATTTACATGCGTTATAACACCGAAATAGGGAGGGACAATAAAATCCCTTTGTGGCTTTTGGGCTTCCTCTACTGAAACACTGAATATGGATACTACTTGAAAGACTAAATACTTTATAACAAATATCAGATACACTAACATTTAATATTTTATTAAAAATGGCAAAAGAAAAAAAGTTTATTACTTGTGATGGTAATGAGGCTGCCGCTCACGTGAGCTATATGTTCTCAGAGGTAGCTGCTATTTATCCTATCACTCCGTCTTCTCCTATGGCGGAACATGTTGACGAATGGGCTGCAAAAGGTCGTAAGAACCTTTTCGGACAGACAGTCTCCGTTCAGGAAATGCAGTCAGAAGGTGGTGCTGCTGGTGCCGTTCACGGCTCTCTGCAGGCAGGTGCGTTGACCACAACGTTCACAGCTTCACAAGGATTGCTGCTTATGATTCCAAACATGTACAAGATTGCAGGTGAACTTCTGCCTTGCGTATTCGATGTTTCTGCTCGTACATTGGCTTCTCACTCTCTGTGTATCTTCGGTGACCACCAGGACGTTATGGCTTGCCGCCAGACTGGTTTCGCTATGCTTTGCGAGGGTTCTGTACAGGAAGTAATGGATATGACGGCTGTCGCTCACTTGGCATCCCTCAAGACTTGCGTTCCTTTCGTGAACTTCTTTGACGGTTTCCGTACTTCTCATGAGTATCACAAGATTGAGCTGTTGGAAAATGAGGACATCCTCCCATTGGTTGACATGGATGACATCAAGCGTTTCCGTGACCGTGCCCTCACTCCTGAGCGTCCTCTTACACGTGGTACTGCTGAAAACCCGGAGACATTCTTCACACACCGTGAGGCTTGCAACGAGTATTATGACAAAGTTCCTGAAGTTGTTGAGAACTACCTCGCTGAGATTTCAAAGATAACAGGTCGTGAGTATCACCTGTTCTCATATTATGGAGCACAGGATGCAGAGAACATGATTATCCTTATGGGTTCTGCTACTGAGGCCGCTCGTGAGGCTATCGATTATCTCAACGCTAACGGCGAGAAGGTCGGCATGATTTCTGTTCACCTCTATCGTCCGTTCTCAGTTAAACATCTTATTGCTTCTGTTCCTGCAACTGTTAAGCGCATTGCTGTTCTTGACCGTACTAAGGAGCCTGGTGCAGAAGGTGAGCCTTTGTATCTTGATGTTAAGAGTGCATTCTATGATGTTGAGAACAAACCGTTGATCGTCGGTGGTCGTTACGGTCTTGGTTCTGGCGACACAACTCCTGCTCAGATTATCTCTGTATTCAACAACCTGAAACTCAATGTTCCGAAGAACCACTTCACTATCGGTATCGTTGATGATGTTACCTTCACTTCTCTGCCGAAGGTTGAGGAAATGGCTCTCGGTGGCAAGGGTATGTTTGAGGCTAAGTTCTACGGACTTGGTGCAGACGGTACAGTAGGTGCTAACAAGAACTCTGTAAAGATTATCGGTGACAACACCGACAAGTACTGCCAGGCTTATTTCTCATACGACTCAAAGAAATCTGGTGGTTTCACCTGCTCACACTTGCGTTTCGGTGACACGCCTATCCGCAGCACTTATTTGGTTAACACTCCTAACTTCGTAGCTTGCCACGTTCAGGCATATCTTAATATGTATGACATCACACGTGGTTTGCAGAAGAACGGTACATTCCTCCTCAACACTATTTTCGAGGGTGAGGAACTCGTTAACTTCATTCCTAACAAGGTAAAGCGTTACTTCGCTGCAAACAATATCACTGTTTACTACATCAACGCTACCAAGATTGCTCAGGAAATTGGTTTGGGCAACCGTACAAACACTATCCTCCAGAGCGCATTCTTCCGTATCACCGGCGTAATTCCTGTTGACCTCGCTGTTGAGCAGATGAAGAAATTTATCGTTAAGTCATACGGAAACAAGGGTCAGGATATCGTTGACAAGAACTATGCTGCTGTTGACCGTGGTAATGAGTACAAGCAACTCGCTATCGACCCGGCATGGGCTAACCTCGCTGACGACGTTCAGGTTGAAGACGATGCTCCGGCATTCATCAAGGAGATTGTCCGCCCGATCAACGCACAGGCTGGTGACCTGCTGAAGGTTTCTGACTTCGTTAAACATAACACAGTTGACGGCTCTTGGGAGACAGGTACTGCTGCTTACGAGAAGCGTGGTGTAGAGGCATTTGTTCCTGTATGGAATGCTGAGAATTGTATCCAGTGTAACCAGTGTGCTTATATCTGTCCTCACGCAGCTATCCGTCCATTCGTATTGACAGACGAGGAGCTTGCTGCTTACGGTCAGGATGATGTCTCTCTTGAAATGAAGGCTCCTGCTGCTATGAAGGGTATGCACTTCATCATCAAGGCAAGCGTTATGGACTGCCTCGGTTGCGGTAACTGTGCTGACATCTGTCCGGGTAATCCTAAGAAGGGCAAGGCTCTCACTATGGTTCCATTCAAGGGTAACCCTGTTGAGGCTAAGCGTTGGGACTACCTCGTTAATCAGGTAAAGAGCAAGCAGGATTTGGTTGACATCAGGTCAAACGTTAAGAACTCACAGTTTGCTAAACCTTTGTTCGAGTACTCTGGTGCTTGCTCTGGTTGCGGTGAGACTCCATACGTTAAGTTGATTTCTCAGTTGTTCGGTGACCGTCAGATGGTTTCCAACGCTACCGGTTGTTCTTCTATCTATTCAGCTTCTATCCCATCTACTCCTTATTGCAAGAATGAGAAGGGTCAGGGTCCTGTATTCGACAACTCTTTGTTCGAGGACTTCTGCGAGTTTGGTATGGGTATGGCTCTTGGTAACAAGAAGATGAAGGAGCGCATCAAGATGTTGTTCAACGAGTTGATCGCTAAGGATAACACTCCTGCTGAATTCAAACAGGCTGCTCAGGAGTGGATTGCTGGTTGCGAGGACGCTGACACAACGAAAGTTCTTGCTGATAAACTGAAACCGATGATTGCTGCCGGTGCTGAGGCTGGTTGTGAGATTTGCAAGGAGTTGAAGACTCTTGACCACTATCTCATCAAACGTAGTCAGTGGATTATCGGTGGTGACGGTGCTTCTTACGATATCGGTTACGGCGGTCTCGACCATGTAATCGCTTGCGGTGAAGACGTTAACATACTCGTTCTCGATACTGAGGTTTATTCAAATACCGGTGGTCAGGCTTCTAAGGCTACTCCTCTGGGTGCTATCGCACAGTTCGCTGCTCAGGGTAAGAGAATCCGCAAGAAGGATCTTGGTATGATTGCTACAACTTACGGTTATGTTTACGTTGCACAGATTGCAATGGGCGCAGACCACGCACAGTGCTTAAAGGCTATCCGTGAGGCTGAGGCTTATCATGGACCATCACTCGTTATCGCTTACGCTCCATGTATCAACCATGGTTTGAAGGCTAAAGGTGGTATGGGTAAGAGCCAGGCTGAGGAGGCTAAGGCTGTTGAGTGCGGTTACTGGCACCTGTGGCGTTATAACCCAACACTCGCTGAAGAAGGCAAGAACCCATTCTCACTCGATTCCAAAGAGCCTGATTGGAGCAAGTTCCACGACTTCCTTATGGGTGAGGTTCGTTACCTGTCAGTAAAGAAGGCTTATCCTAACGAGGCAGAGGAACTCTTCGCAGAGGCACAGCGCATGGCACAGCTCCGTTACAAGAGCTACATCCGCAAGTCAAAGGAAGACTGGGCTGAATAATCTTAAAAACGATAGTTTTAAGAAATAAAAAATCCCGCAATTTGCGGGATTTTTTATTTCTTAATTTGCGAAGCACTCATGCGCATTACATAGTCAATCGACAATAGCATTGCCTCTGGACTTGCAACGCCTTTTCCTGCAACATCGAATGCAGTGCCGTGGTCAACGGAAACTCTGATGATTGGCAATCCCAATGTGATGTTAACGCCCTTTGCCGTTGACATCTTTCCTGTTTCCTTGTCCCAGTTGAAACCCACAACTTTGAAAGGGATGTGCCCTTGGTCGTGATACATTGCCACACATCCATCAAACTTGCCACACTTTGCTTTTGCGAATAAAGTATCTGGCGGTACAGGACCTTCCACATTATATCCCTTGCTGCGCAACTCCTCTACGGCTGGTATAATCTCTTCTTTCTCTTCAGTGCCGAACAAACCGTTGTCACTGGCATGGGGATTCAGTCCTGCTATACCAATCTTCGGGTCTTTTATTCCAAATTGCTTGCAGGCATTGGCAATAAGTTCCGTAACATCCATAATGCGCTGTTTCTTCACCAAGTCACAGGCTTGCCGTAACGAGACATGTGTTGACACATGGATAACACGCAGGAAATCATCTGCCAAGAGCATGGCGTACTTCTTCGTGTTGGTATAGTGAGCGTAAATCTCCGTATGACCGTCAAAATGATGCCCCGCAAGATTAAGAGCCTCCTTGTTTAATGGTGCAGTTACTGTTCCGTCAACTTTCTTCTCCATCGCCAATTCAATGGCTTTCACAACAGAGATGAAAGCAGCATGACCGCATTGTGCTGCAACCTTTCCAATCTCAAAGGTAGCCATATCAATGCAAGCCAGGTCGTAAACGTCAATCGTACCGTATTCAAACAATGCCTCATCAACGCTTTTTACCGCATTAACCTTCAGGTGGGTTTCCGACATGCGTGCATATAGTTCCATAACAGCAGCATCTCCCGTAACGATAGGATTGCATTTCTCATACGTTTCTTTCAATGAAAGGGCTTTGATGATTATCTCCGGACCGATGCCTGCCGGATCGCCCATCGTAATCGCCAATATTGGTTTGTTGTTCTTTCTCATAGCATTAGATTTAAAAAAGACTGTTATAAATGTCGCGTGCGTCACTTTCCGTAACCTCACGTGGGTTGTTTTTCAACAGGCGTTGCACATCCATTGCCGCCTTTGCCATTCCGTCAACGGCAGTACGTGGAATGCCTATCTCACTGAGTTTTGTCGGTATGCCACATTCCTTTGACAATTCGGTGATGAACTCCACTCCTTTCAGTGCCGTCTCCTCGTCATCCTTACTGGGTTCAACGCCACATGCTACTGCGACCTCTGCGTATTTCTTCAAATTTGCGGTATAATTGAAACGCATTACAGAAGGCAACAGAATTGAGTTTGACAGTCCGTGTGAGATATGGAACTCTCCCCCAAGAGGATACGACAGGGCATGAACGGCAGCAGTATTTACCGGTCCCAAGCACAGACCGCCATACATACTGCCCAACGACATTGCCTCTCTTGCCTCCACATCACTGCCGTTTTTCACAGCTCTTGCAATGTTCTTTGAAATCAACCTGATACCTTGCAAGGCTATCACGTCGATTATCGGATGAGCGAACTTATTGGTATATGCCTCGATACAGTGGGTTATGGCATCCATTCCTGTCTCTGCCGTTACCTTTGCAGGAACTGTCCAAGTCAGTTTCGGGTCAACGTACGCAGCCTTTGCCATGAGATAAGGACTTACAACACCTTTTTTCAGTGCATCTCTCTCGTCAAGCAATATGGCATTCGGTGACACCTCACTGCCCGTACCCGACGTGGTGGGCATACAGGCAAACCACTTGCCTTCCTTTGCGATCAGTCCTGTACCGAACAAATCCTCTATCTGCTGGTCGCTGTCAATAAGCGTGGCAGCCAATTTAGTAACGTCAAGAACGCTTCCACCGCCGATACCCACAAAACTGTCTGCCTTGAAAGTCCTTGCCGCTGCGAGCAACGCTTTGAAGTCGGTTATCGACGGCTCTGCACCTATATTCTCATAAAATTCTATCTCCACATTGTTTTTTGTCAGTTCATCAACCATTCCCGATATTGCGGAATGCATGAACGGCAGGGTTACTATGAACAACCGTTTGTAACCTAATTTCAGATAGTCAGCAGTAAACTGGTTTATGCAACCTGTACCGAAAACTATTTTCTGCGGTTGGAGCAATGTTATTTCTTTCATAATGCGATTGTTTTATTTACTTTGCTTCTTTATTCTTCTTTTTCTCATCCAAATATCCATATATTGTCAGTTCTTTCGGCGCAAGCGGTGTCTTGAAGAACAGACTTGCCACATAGCCCACGACAAGGACAATCAAATGACTATATACGCCAAGCATATAAGTATGGTGCTTGAAATTCCATGCGCCAAGGTCGAGCATTACATGGTCGGAATGACCGAATTTCGTTGTCGTCAGTATGGCGTAAATAGTGAAAAGCACGGCTGCCGCAATGCCAATATACAGTCCTTGCCAGTTGACACGCCTGCTGAACAGTCCTAATATAAATACACCTACCAAGCCTGCGGAAATGATGGCGTACAGTCCGAAAAGGGAACCGAGAACGCCTTCCCCACCCCACGACACATACATCAATGCTATAAGCATCGCACCGATACCTATTATTATTACAGACAGTTTTCCTACCAACAGTTTCTGCTTGTCGGTGGCTTTCGGGCGCAACCTTCCGTAATAGTCCTCCACAACAACAGCCGATATACAGTTCACATCGGCATCAATACTGGAAATCGCTCCAGCTACAAGGGCGGCTACGATAAGACCTGTTATTCCCACAGGCATCTCCGTTGCGATGAAATGTGGGAACACCTCATCTGTCTTGATACCTTCCGGCAGCGCACCTGCATTGATCTGATAATATGCGAAAAGACATGTTCCTACAAACATGAACAATGCCCATGTAGGAACACTAAGTAGAATACCAAGGTATGATGCTTTTTTGGCATCCCTGTCTGAACGTGCGGTAAGATAACGTTGCACAATACTCTGGTCTGTTCCGTATTTCTGCAAGGCATAGAAAATACCGTTGAATACCATTACCACAAATGTCAGTTGTGTGAAATCCCAAGCATACGGACCGAAGTCTATCTTTTTGTTCTCCGCCGCAATCCTGAATATCGTAGCGGGACCGCCATCTATCAGATAGAACAATATGCCGATTGCCAACAAACCACCGATAATGAGCAGGAAGCCCTGTATCACATCCATCCATATTATGGCTTCCATTCCTCCGAAATATGTAAGGATTATTACGGCAACACCTACACCGATGATTATCCACTCTATGTTCATACCACCGATGAATGCAACCATCGCCATCGCCAACAAGTAGAGTATTGTTCCCATCTTCGTGAAATGCTCCAACACAAAAGCGAAGGAGCTGTAAAAACGGGCAAATCCACCAAAACGCCTGCCGAAATACTCGTATGTGCTCAAACGTATAACCTTTCTGTAAAGTGGTACGATGAATCCTATCACTCCGAGAAGAACCAACGGCACCATTATACCCTGAACAAGTAAAATCCAGTTGCCTGCGTATGCACTGCCAGGGTATGCGAGGAACGTAACACTACTAATGATTGTAGCGAACATCGACATTCCCACCGCCCACGATGGTATGTTGCCACTGGCGGCGAAATATGCCTGAGTGGAGTTTTGCTTCCTCGCAAAATATATACCGATACCTATCGCCAACAACACCGATGCAATGACGATTATGGTGTCTATAACTCCTAATCCTTCGTATTTCATAGTATTTTAATAGGTATTATATTTCAGCAATCACGCTTTTGGGTTGCTCCTTGATTTCGCTAACGTTTTCTGCAGTTACCTCGGTGAGAGGCGGCAGCATATATGTCTCGCAGAGCC
>JAJQAR010000006.1 GCA_021203705.1 Prevotella sp.
AGCATGAATCAGGAACAGCACCACAAAGCCGCCTACCGAAGTACCGGTGTCTAAAAGCAATACATCCTTGTAGCCGACACCCACTACAAAATAAACCACAAACGAGATACCAGTGAACAGCACGCTACCTGTCATTCCCTCACGGTAGAAGACGAGGAAGAAGGCGAGGAACACGAGGGCGCAGCCCGTCTCGTTCTGCAACATGATGAACATCATAGGCAACAGAGCGATGCCGATGGCCTTCATCATATCCAACTTGTTGTTCATGTTGTAGTTGTATGCGCTCATCAGTTTTGCGAGCGCGAGGGCAGTGGCGAACTTGGCGAACTCCGCCGGTTGTAAATGAATAGGACCGATGAATAGCCATGAGTTGGAGCCCTTCACTTCATGGTGGAAGAAAATCGTTACCACGAGCAGTATCATCATACACGCATAGACAACGTATGCCACAGTGTCGAAGATACGCTCATCGAGGAGCAAGAGAATTAGACCGATTATAATAGACGTGCCAATCCACACTATCTGCATTCCAGAACGAGTGTCAAGACTGAATATGTTGACATCCCCATAGTTGAAACTTGCGCCGCACACACTAATCCAGCCGAACACGAGTAGTGCCAAGTAAATGCCAATAGTCCACCAGTCGAGGGAACGAATTACGCTTGCCTGTTTATCTGTCTCCGAGTCCATAAGAAATCCGTCTATTCTGGAACACCTCAGCCCTCTCCTCTGATGCAGGAGAGAGTTTGCCATTAATATATTTCTCCATAATGAGAGCACCGATAGGAACACCATAGTCAGCACCCCAGCCGCCATTCTCGACATACACCGCAACGGCAATCTTCGGGTTGTTCATAGGAGCGAAGCCCATGAAGCTGGAGTGGTCGCGCCCATGGTTCTGTGCCGTACCAGTCTTTCCGCACACCTCATAGTCGTAACGCTCCGCACTATGGCACGTACCAGCCATAACAGCACGGCGCATGCCAGCCACTATCTCATCGTAAGCGGCACGGTTTGCCTTAGTGTAGTGCTTTTCCTTGAAAGCCTCGTCGAGAGGCTCACCTTTCACATTCTTGACGACATGTGGCGTGATGTAATAACCACGGTTGGCGATCGTAGCGCAAAGGTTGGCTATCTGCAAAGGAGTGGCGAGCACCTCGCCTTGACCGATAGCGATACTTATTACGGTGAGGCCGTTCCAGGAGCCTTTATAAGCCTTGTCGTAGTATTTAGAGTTTGGTATCATGCCCCGTTTTTCACCCATAAGGTCGATACCTAATTTGTAGCCGAAACCCATGCTTACCATATAGTCGCGCCATGTGTCCATTGCCTCCTGCACGTTCTTGTATTTCTTCCTGTTGCCTAACATATAATAGAGTCCCCAACAGAAGAAGCCGTTGCAGGAAGTACCGACGGCAGGAACAATAGGCAGAGGGGCGGCATGACCGTGACAGCCCACGTGCAAGCCCTTGCAGTAGAAGCCATGAGAGCATGGAAACATCGTCGTAGGCGTTATGATACCCTCTGTGAGATAGGTAAGCCCTTGTGTGGTCTTGAAAGTGGAGCCTGGAGGATACATACCCATAATAGAGCGGTTAAGGAGCGGTTTCCAAGGGTCGCGAGCCAGTTCCATCTGCATCTTGCCACGGTTCTTGCCCGTCATCAGATTAGGGTCGTAAGAAGGAGAGGAAAACATACAGCGCACCTCACCAGTGGAAGGCTCAATAGCCACGATACTGCCTATCTTGCCCTCAAGCAACCGTTCACCGAGAGCCTGCAACTCTATGTCGATACTCAAAGTGAGGTCTTTTCCTGGCACAGGGCGGCGGTCGAAAGCACCGTTCATATAACTGCCCTGTATTCTTCCCCGTGCGTCACGTAGCATAATCTGAATACCTTTCTCGCCACGCAGTTGTTTTTCGTAATACCGTTCCACGCCCAACTTTCCGATATAGTCGCCTGCCTGATAGTAGGGGTCGTCCTTGATATCCGACTTAGACACCTCGCCCACATCACCGAGCACGTGGGCGGCATTCGGGCGGGCATATTGGCGTATGCTTCTTCTCTGCACGTAGAAGCCGGGGAAACGGTATTGCTTTTCCTGAAAGATATTGAATATCATGTCAGGCAGTTGGGTCATGAAAATCTGTTCGGTATAACTTGAGTAACCAGGGTTTTTACTTAAGTCCTTTATCTCGTTCATCCTTTCGATGAAATAATCCTTGGTAATGCCGAGCAAGCGGCAGAACTCCAAAGTGTCGAGGTGGTTCTCCGCCTCTCTCATTACCACCATCAGGTCGTAGGAGTTTTTGTTGTAAACCAAAATCTCACCGTTACGGTCAGAGATCACGCCGCGTGCGGGGTAGTCGACTTTTTTCATGAAGGCGTTACTGTCGGCGTTCTTCTTGTAGTCGTCGCTCATTATCTGCAAGGTAAAGAGACGGATAATGTACACCACGACGATAAAGACGGCAGCGCCGCCAATTATATATCGCCTGTTCTCAAGTACCTGTTCCTTACCCATATCGCAGTAAACGATTTTAAAATGTTTTTACCTTTTTCTCATGTTCTCAATCACTATAATAAGCAATGCGGTGAGAAGCGTGCTGCCCCCGATGTTGAGGAGCCATTGCTGCCAGTTGAAGAAGTTGAATGTCTCAATGGTGAAGAACAGCAGACAGTAGATGAACACACAGATGAGCGTATAATAGACATACCGCCTCATGCCTAAAACCTTAATTGTTGGCATCATGTCGTCGGCACTGTCTTTCTGTACAAAGAGATTGAGGATGAGTGGTTGGATGAAAGCGAGGAAAGTGGTTGAAGCGGCAGCTACACCAGGCGTGTTGGTGAAAATGTCCATCGACAGTCCCATAATAAAACCGCAAAGTATGATAATCCATTTCGGATAGTTGCGCCTGAACGGAAGGATGAGATAGATATACAACAGGGGAGTGGCACACCCAAAAAGAGAGATGCGGTTGAGCACGAAAACCTGCACAATGCCGAGTATTACGTATGTGAAGAAAATCTTACTCATTGGTTTTTATCTTCAGAGAGTCTTTGGCAGCCATCATCAGTTGTATGCGCTCCTCCATAGCGGAATTGTCGATAACGCACACGTCACGCAGACTGCCGAAATCGGTTGCCAATTGGATTTGCAATCTATATGAGAGACCGTCGTGAGAGTTGAAAGCCCTTTTTATCTTGCCGACAATTATGCCGGGAGGGAAGATAGACGAGTAGCCGCTTGTCTCCACCTGTCACTTATAAACATCTGACGCTGACCACCATCTACTCTGTGTAGATCTCGGTG
>JAJQAR010000109.1 GCA_021203705.1 Prevotella sp.
CTCCGAGACTTCCCTTCTTACCCTTAGCCACAGCATTGTGGAGACTGACTCTCCCCTTGACTTTCTGAAAGGGCAACCGCTCTCTTCAGACCATGCTTATCTGGATGCCGATAAGTTGCAGCTTCCTCTGCGGCAGCGCCCTTGGCAGCAGGGCGACCGCTTTCGCCCCTTCGGCATGCGAGGTTCGCGGCTGGTGAGCGATTTCCTTACCGACTTGAAGCTCAACCGTTTCCAGAAGGAGCGGCAACAAGTGCTCCTGAGCGGCGACCAGATAGTGTGGGTAGTGGGCTTCCGCACAGACGACCGCTTCCGTGTCACGGCAAGCACCCGACGCATCTATTGCATACGACTTGAAAACTAAACGCCAAATTGGCGGCATTCCCAAAAGATAAATCTGCTTCTGACATACTCTCTGACTGCTTATAGCGCATTCGCTGCCAAATAATTGTCACCGCACGAACTATGGCTTGTCACTGCACTGATTCACGCGTGTCATCGCATTAACTCACGCACGCCAGTGCGGTGATTCGCGGGAGACTTAGGGAGTGGTCAGCAACCTCTTGCAGAAGGGGAGCAGCCCACACTGCTCGCACTTGGGCTTGCGGGCGGTGCACACGTAGCGGCCATGCAGAATCAGCCAGTGAGGGGCTGTGGGAATTAGGTTCGAGGGGATGTTGCGTGTCAGTTCTTTTTCCACAGCGAGAGGGGTCGTGCAACTTTTTGGTACCAATCCGATGCGATGGCTCACGCGAAAGACGTGAGTATCCACCGCCATCTTCGCCTTCTGGAAAATTACGGCTTGAATAACATTAGCGGTCTTTCGCCCCACGCCTGGCAGGCGTTCCAGCTCCTCGCCAGAGCTTGGCACTTCCCCTCCGAAATCCTGCATCAGCATCCTCGCCATAGCCACCAGATGCCGCGCCTTGCTGTTGGGGTAGCTGACGCTGCGCACATAGTCAAATATCTCCTCTGGAGAGGCGAGCGAGAGAGCCTCGGCGGTGGGGTAGTCGCTGAAAAGCCGCGGAGTTATCATATTCACACGCTTGTCGGTACACTGCGCGCTCAGCACCACCGCCACAAGCAACTGGAATGGCGATTCGTAGCGCAGCTCAGTTTCAGCCACTGGCATTGCCTGCTGGAAATAATTAATTACTTGCTGATATAATTCTTTCTTCGTCATATTTTTGCAAAAATAGCGACTTTATTTTACCTTTGCAAAAAAGTAAAGCAATGAAGCAGTTATTATTTATCCTTTTGAGTTTGGCAGCCTTGCCGATGAAGGCGCAGTTTGACAAGTATTTTGAGGACCGTACTCTGCGTGTGGACTATGTGTTCAGCGGCGACAACCGCAAGCAGCAGATTTATCTGCATGAGCTGATGCAGAGCCCAGGCTGGTATGGGCGCAGAGTTAATTTAGACAAGCTCCTGCTTCAGGGCGACGGGCAGATAACAGTTACTGACACGCTCGGGCGTGACACGCTGTTCCGCTATTCTTTCAGCACGCTGTTCCAGGAGTGGCAGACCACAGAGGAAGCCACGCAGGTGCAGAAGAGCTTTGAGAACACCTTCCTGCTGCCATTCCCCAAGGAACCATGCCTTGTTACCGTGACGCTCACCGACACGCACAACCAGGAGACCAGCCGCCTGCAGCATAGGGTTGACCCAAAGGATATTCTGATAAGACCGATAGGCGTGACGGGCCAAACTCCTTGGAAGTATTTGCAAAAGAGCGGAGACTCAAAGGATTGCATAGACATAGCCTTCGTGGCTGAAGGATATACTGAGGATGAGATGGAGACCTTCTATGCCGACTGCGAGCGTGCCATAAAGGCGATAGAGGCTCATGAGCCATTCACGAGCGAGATGGACAAGCTGAATTTCGTCGCTGTGGCTCCCGTCTCGGTAGAGAGCGGAGTTTCTATCCCTCACGAGAACCAGTGGTTCAACACGGCTTTGGGTAGCCACTACGACACATTCTACAGCCAGCGCTATAACACGGTGCCTGGCGTTTTCCACTTGCACGACGTGTTGGCTGGAATTCCTTACGAGCACATCATTATTTTGGCTAATACGCTTAACTATGGCGGTGGCGGCATTTACAATTCTTATCTTGTGGCTTCGGCTCACCACCGCACCATGGAGCCTGTGACTGTTCACGAGTTCGGGCATTCATTTGCCGGCTTGGGCGACGAATATTACACCGATGACCAGTACGAGACGCGCTATCCCAGCGATACGGAGCCTTGGGAGCCGAATATCACCACGCTTCACGACTTCGCAAGCAAGTGGCAGGACATGCTGGATGACACAGAGATTCCCTCGACAGTTGACGGCAAGGATATATACACGAAAGTGGGCGTTTATGAAGGCGGCGGCTACCAGAGCAAGGGAGTGTATCGCCCAACCCAGGAATGTCGCATGAAGATAAACGAGGCGCCAGTCTTCTGCCCTGTTTGCCAGAGGGCGATAAGGCGCATCATCCACTACAACACCTTAGCTGAATAAGAGAATATCGTCGCAGATTTCCGCGATTGTGTCGCGCAGGCTGACGATGAGATTTTGGTATTTCCCCTTCTCGATAAGTTCTTCGATGAGGGGAAATACTGGTACTTCCTGCCTCCAATAGTTGGAGTCGTAGAATACCATGGGGCTTGCGTAGCCGAACGAGAGATAGTGGTTCTGCACCGCGTCCTGGAATATTTCCTGGAGCGTGCCTGCGCTGCCGGGAGTGTAGATTACCCCTCCGCGTGCCAGCGAGAGGATGCCGTCCTCACGAATGGAGTTGTCTAAATATTTCGCTATGTGCGTTGCCAGCGGAGTGGCTGGCTCATGACCGTAAAGCCACGTGGGTATGCCAACGCTCTTATATTTCTTCTGCGGAAACCTCATCCGCACCTGAAAGGCAGTGTCGAGCCACATGGGGTCGGTAAATTCTGGCGCTGTGCGCAGCAGCCCAAGGGCTTGCTCCAGTTCCTCCTCGGTGTGCCCTGCCATCCATGCCCCAAGATGTGTGGCTTCCATGGCTCCTGGTCCTCCGCCGCTTATCATCAGTTTTCCCTCTTCCGTCAGCCGCTTGCTTATCCTTGCCACGTCGGCATACTGCTTCGTCAGTCGGCTTATTCCGTGACCGCCCATCACTCCCACCACGTCTTTCTCCGCGTAAGGCGAGAGAAACTCGTGCAGGGCGGAACTTATGCTGTGGTCGTGAAGCGTGCGCCCGAGAGTCTCCTTCACGTCGGTGGCACGTTTTCCCTGCTCCAGATAGCGCTGGTAGATGAGTCCGTCGTAGCAAGTCTTTATCGTCTCGGGC
>JAJQAR010000322.1 GCA_021203705.1 Prevotella sp.
CAACTTGTCGGTGGCGAGCAGTAGAACAGCTTTCGACAATGCACTGCCGGGGAAACCGTATTTGGCATAACGTATGGGACTGACTGTAACCACTATCCTCACGTCTTGCCGCCTTTCCAACAGAATATCGACTGCCTCTGCAAGATAATCTGTACATTCATCAACAGTAAGTTCCTTTTCAGTGAACAGACGTTGAGGCCGTTTCTCACAGTTGTCAACTATCTCGCCTGTATCGTTGAGGATATATACCCTGTTTGTGCCGAGTGTAAAAAACGCTATACGTGGTTTTTCTTCCGTACGTTTTATAGTGTGCAGAATGCTCGCAGGATTGTACATCACACCAAAAGGATTGACTGTTGCCCTGAATTTCTCCTCCTTGAAACGCTGCCCTATGTTTGTGGCAAAACAGGAACCCACAAAAAGAATTTCCTCACAAGGCTCTATTTTGAAACCTGGCTCGTCTATCTTTACTCTTGTCCTGAACTCCATTGCCATAGTTTGATATAAATTTTAATCAAATATGATAAAACATTAACTTCTACTTACTTGCAATCCTTTATTACTCAATGTCATATCCACAAAACGGGCGTTGGTATTTGGACGGTTGGTGTTAAGAACTTGTTTTATCCGTGCGGCAGCTTCGGTATCTTTCGCTATGATATAGAGAAAACCGCCACCACCGGCACCGGCAAGTTTGTAACCGAGGCAATAGTCATCTATAAGGGCTGTCAGTTTGCGCACGTCAACAGGATTTGTCCCATTGTCAATGGCTTGATTTTGTTCCCATGTCTTTCTGACTAAACAACCCATTTTAGTGAAATCAGCCAGTTGTATAGCCTCATACAT
Source organism: Prevotella sp. (assembly GCA_021203705.1). Taxonomy (GTDB): domain Bacteria; phylum Bacteroidota; class Bacteroidia; order Bacteroidales; family Bacteroidaceae; genus Prevotella. The sequence goes on from JAJQAR010000322.1 coordinate 847, forward strand.
GTCTATTGCATGTTGTTTCATCTCACGCAAATGACGTATCTCAAAATTCTGGTTCAGGAACATGCGGCGCACTATCTCTGCAAGAATGTTCTTCGCCGTGCGTGTTATGCCTGTATAATACAGCAGATGACAAGGGGAGTATTCTGGTTGGGTATATAAATCAGTAGGTAACCAGCGCACAGTAGGACTTTGTTCAAAGCCTCGTGATGTCTGCAACAGTTTTACTCCCTGCAAAATGCCTCCAAACTGGTCTTGCCAACCACCACCGGATGTGAGCAGTTGTTCGAGAACGAGGGTACGCCTGCCTATTTCCGTCTTGTCCCAAGTAAGACCGCAGAAGTCATTCAACGCCCCCAATACCGTTGCAGCAAGCATACTGCTTGTGCCAAGCCCACTACCGGCAGGGATTGCTGACAGCAGTGTCAGTTCTATGCCACAGCCGAATGAACGTAACTGGCTTTCAAGTGTCGGGTATGTCTCTGAACAGTAGTCGGGCAAGAAACCTGCCAGCACCAATGCCGCTTTTGGGATAGAGAATGGACTGCCCACATGGTTGAAGTCGGCAAGTTGTTCGTATGTACTTACTTCTTCCACAGCACTAAGGTCGATGCTTCTCAGTATGATGTGAAATTCTTTGCATGGTTTGACGTATGTCTGCAATGGCGGTTGACCGTTCAGTTCGATGGCGAAATTAACCACACTGCCGCCTTCCATAAGGCAGTAGGGTGGGGTGTCCGTCCAACCGCCTGCTATGTCAATACGCACAGGACTGCGTCCCCATACTATCTGGTCGCTGTAAACAGACATCCGTGGGGACTGTTTCTCTGCCAATGCCTGCTGTGTCAGTCCTTCACGGAGCAACGAGAATGCCCTTTCTTCTGCTTTTGTGTATTCCTTGCCACGAATCCTTGACAGTTCGGAGCGGAACATAGAGTCATGTATTCGTGTTAGAAGTGGCATGTTATCTTCTATAGGGGTTGGTTCGTCAATGCCTAAATGAGCAAACTCACGTGCTGCATCTTCAAGATCTATTTGATAGAACACGCTGTGCTCATGGTTTTTGGCTATTGCTTTCCAACTGTCAGCCCTAAACATTTCTCTCTGGCGTGTCAATCTTATCAGGTTCGCCATATCGGATATGTTGTCGGCATTCAATTTCCTACATTCTGTCCACAGTCTTTTCCCATCAGAAAGGTTAGGCTCGGAGAGCATCCACCTTAACATCACGCCTAAATCTTGTATGTTTTCTGATGTCGGGAAGATACATGCTGACTGTAAGTCGTCATTCCCTTCAATATCATTAATGTCAATACCACGGTCTTTTGCCCACTCGATAAACGACTGTCCGATAAATGTAGTATTTTCATCGTTCAGCTTGCCGCGGAACTTGTCATTATAGCTGTATGGACGGAGGACGTATTCAGTTTCTCCTATTGGTACAATGTCAACACATTGACCTGGTTGCAGGTTTATTGTCCAGTCGTTCTCAGGTACTCCCGTGATTATATTCTCGTGTGCCAACGTCCATGATTTGCCCACATAACAGTTCTCTATCCAAAGGTTCTGGTTAGCTTCCATTATTGCCGTTCCCGTCTTTGCATTTTGCACGAACATGGCAGGGTGTGGTTTGAGAGAATGGTGCATTATCTCCCGTTGATCGTTAACCAGATTTTGAATGGCGAGGGTTGATGAGATGATTTCATGACTTGTGCCGAAATGGTAAAACTCACCACCTGGCAATGGCAATACAACAACTTTCAAACTGTTCAGTTCCTTGTCGTGTATAATTGGGACTGTGCCAAGTGCACAACCAAATTCAGAATAAAGGTCATATTTCTTCAACTTTTCGTTCTCATGTGAACGCTCCACCAACAGTTTTATCGCCTTGTCGCTGAACATCCATACACCGATGTCAGTGAGATAGAAATGATCTTTCAACAATGCGCCGAGCGTCTGCACAGACGGCTTCTGCATCATGCATTCTAATACGGATGGGGTGTCACTTTTAGATACGAACACTCCATGGTCTTTCGCTATCTCAGGACCGAGCCACAGTCCGTAGCATATCACGTCGGCATCGGTAATTTCCTGAAGTGGTTGAGTGGAACGGATGTAAACGTCGCCACTGACAATCATTGTATGGATATTGGCAGGTGCATAGCTCATTATCCGTTCATATAATGGCACTTGCAATGACAGCAAGTCTTGCGACAGTTTCTGTCCTCTTTCCCAACGGAATACGGGTATTGGTGTCAGCACCTTTCCCGACGGGGCGTATGAGGGGAGACGGCGGCTTTGTCCTCCGGCATGAAGAAGAATGCGTTTGCTACTTGCGAGCCACTCGTCAAAGCCCATGTCTGCTGCCGTCTGTGCATGGCATGCCTCCAAAAGCCATGTAGAACCGCCCCCGGAAACGAGCTTCTGAACTATCGGGTCGAGGGTACAGACACATTCATACTGGCT
>JAJQAR010000084.1 GCA_021203705.1 Prevotella sp.
AGTTCGCCTCACGACGGCTCCTCTCCCTTAACAATTTAAACACAAAAGTCTATTTAATCAAAATCTTACTTAATCAAAACCTTCTTTCCATTCAGGATATAGATACCGTTGCGTGGAGTTGTTACGCGCTGACCGTTGAGGTTGTAGAAGCGGTCGTCGGAAGTTGCACGCAATGTAACACCGTTGATACCAGACTCGGTAGTTGATGTAAGGCCAATGTAGTACAGATAATGTTCAGTACCACTAACCCTTGCCAAGGTATGGTCACCAGCTTCGAGGGTAACTTGTATAACGTTTCCTTCTGTTATCGTTGAAGACTCACCATCTATAGTGATGCAACGGTCGGTATGTTCTTCGTCACTTAAATTATCATCAGTTTCAAATACAAGTGTCATAACCATCTCCTCTGTTGTTGTGAAAGTTATGCTTGGGTGTGAATTCAACTTGACGCAACATGTTAATTCAGTTTCAGTACCATCCTGTGATATTGTAACAGAACCATGACTTGTGCTTGTAACTTCACTATCATTGTCACTTGTCAATGTAAACGTGATATCTCCCGTACTTGTAGCTATATTAGATGAAGCGAATGTACAGTAATTTGCATCACTTACTGTTATAGTAGATGATGATTCATCACCCTCATCACCTTCATTGCCTTCGCCTTCACCGTTTTCATCATCACTTGCTGTTATGGTATAAGTAAGGGTTGTACCTGCATAGGAAGTTTCATCACCATCTATTTCAACAGAGAATGCAGCACCATTTTCACCTTCTGGTCCATCAAGAATAATTTGATATGTACCTTCTGTCAGTGCAGAGCTTAATGTAATCACACATTCATTACCTTCATCACCAGTACTTAAATCAGCTGTAATTTCATTGCCTTCATCATCAGTAACAGCATTGCCACTTTCATCGGTAACTTTTACAGAAGCATTCAGACCAGGATTAAGATAAACCTCTACATCTTCACCAAGTTCATCTGCATCATATTCGTATGTAACCTTGATTTCACTCAAGCTACCAGTAATTGTAGAGCCGCTTGCTGGGTCGAATGTCAATTCGATTTCATTTCCTGTTTCCTCACTTTCAGTTATGGTGTAAGTAAGGGTTGTACCTGCATAAGATGTTTCATCACCATCTATTTCAACAGAGAATGCAGCACCATTTTCACCTTCTGGTCCATCAAGAATAATTTGATATGTACCTTCTGTCAGTGCAGAGCTTAATGTAATCACACATTCATTACCTTCATCACCAGTACTTAAATCAGCTGTAATTTCATTGCCTTCATCATCAGTAACAGCATTGCCACTTTCATCGGTAACTTTTACAGAAGCATTCAGACCAGGATTAAGATAAACCTCTACATCTTCACCAAGTTCATCTGCATCATATTCGTATGTAACCTTGATTTCACTCAAGCTACCAGTAATTGTAGAGCCGCTTGCTGGGTCGAATGTCAATTCGAGTGCTGTTTCACTACCTTCACCGTTACCACTTTCAGAAGTATAAGAAACAGCGTCATAAGCTACTTCAATGAATGTCAACTCACCATCCATGTCATATACGTCATTTCCATTTTCATCCTGTGCATAAACAACCATTGAGAAACCTACACCTTGGTCAGCCAAACCAGTTAATGTTTCCATTGTTTCTTCAGGAACTGTAATTGTCCATGTTTCTGATGCTTCAGTATCAGTTGGTGTTACGTCTACATTTGTCTTGTTTCCATCTTCATATGAAAATACATACGCATTGGTAATGGTTACGTTATCGCTGAATGTCAGGGTAATTTCATTAGTTTCAAGAGTTTCTGTTGTAGAAGGATCTGGGTTAATACCTGTCAACTGAACTTTGGAAGATCCGTCATCTGAACCTTCAATTGTTACGATATTTTCGAAACTTGCCAATAAATCATCTTCATTTGTAGAATTTGAACTGCTGTAAACATAAACACTCCACGTGTATGTATGACCAGACTCTAACGTCATACCAAAGAAACTATACCAATAATAAACACCATCCTCATCGACTTGGAGCCAACTTGGATCGCCTGCTTCACCATTGTCGTAAGTTTTGCAATAAAGTCCTGCACCATCAGGCAAATTAGCTACTTCGAACTCAATCTTGTCATCTGAAGTTATAGACGTAGTAAATGCAGATACATCAGTCTTGAGTGTTACGGTGATGTCACCAGTTTCCCCTTCTTCACCGCTACTATAATCTGGAGATTCAGCAGATTCGATAGCATCATAATCAATCTGATCTGCGGTAAATGCTGTTTGATATGCAACCTTTACATAATATAGGTAGCCTCTGGTGCCCTCAAGTGATTCTATCTGAACAAATCCGTTATCCACATCATCTTGTGTAGCAGTATATGTGTATGGATCAGTATCTCCTACATTTACTTCATTGCCACAAATTGAATATAACGTATTTCCATCATCATCCTTATATCCAGAAACTGTCACTTCATCACCAACATTCTTAACAGGTACACGAAGAATTGTTCCAGCATTGAATTGTGCCGTACCGTTATTGGCATGAAGTTTACCACTTGTTGCATCAACATACATCTGGACACCGCTTGCATCAGAATCAATCCATTCTGCGGTGTTTTGGATTGTGTAATTTGTATCTTCACCACCAATGTAATCTATACTTGCTGGATTATGGTTCTGCCAATCCCAGTTGGCTTCTGTGATATTTGTGCTTTCTACACTAATGTAGAACAAATAAGCTTTATCATCTTTTGTCAATGTATATGAACCTGCTGGAATTGTGTCTTTTATTATAGTAGTTCCAGTCTCAGCTTTTAACACAGTAGCGTTTTCATCATTTTCTTCCTGAATATAAATATCAGCATCATATAAAAAATCACCATCAGTGTTAATACTATCACTAAACACCATAGTAAGAACCATTTCTTCGGTAGTTGTGAATGTGATTTGACATGGCGATCCTTCGATCTTGAAAGCATAGTAATAAGTGGTATAGTTATACGTAGCAGAACCATAGTCTTTGGTATTGCTGGAACTACTACCACGTGTAAAAGTAAAGAATTCCTCATCTGCTGTTGTTGATCCGCCAGTTATAGTGCTACTGTTCGGAAACCAACACTCATACTTTGTAGCTCCCACCATAGTGGTCAGCATACAAAAGAGGCATAAGAAGCCCCATTTCAGTAAATTAATTTTTTTCATAGACTTTTTTTTAATAGTTAGTAAATATTTGTTTTTAATCACTTGTTTCGATATATGTTATTTAATTTTTATCTTCCATTTTTAATTTT
>JAJQAR010000126.1 GCA_021203705.1 Prevotella sp.
GTCCTGCTTGCTTCTATGTAGCACGCAGTTTGGAGCAGGTTAAGGTGGATGTGGCTTACTCCAACCAGCCTGTCAAAATTCTCGGTGTAAGCGGCGGCGTGGCTTACGGTGCCCTCGGTGCTACTCACCATAGTCTTCATGACATTGCTGTTCTCCGCACATTTCCTGGTATGCAGGTAGTACTGCCTTGTGATGCTCGCCAGACTCGCAAGTTGGTTGAACAATTAGTAAATTATCCTCATCCTGTATATGTCCGTGTCGGTAGAAATGCCGTTCCTGACGTATATGAAAATGATGATTTCGACTATCAGATTGGCAAGTCAATTCAGCTGCTGGACGGTAAGGATTTGACAATAATAGCTGCCGGTGAGACTGTCTATCATGCTCTTGAGGCTGGCAAGAAATTGAGTGCGGAGGGTATCTCCACCCGTGTAATTGACATGCACACACTGAAACCTGCCGATACTGTTGCCATTATCCGTGCTGCTCAAGAAACTGGACGCATAATCACGGTTGAGGAGCATAGTATGTTCGGTGGTTTGGGTGCGATAGTGGCTGAGACAGTGGTACAAAACTGCCCCGTCCCGATGCGTATCCTCGGTATTCCTGATGAGAATGCTATTCACGGCAAACCGTTGGAGATTTTCCATTACTATAAGTTGGATGCCGACGGCATTTACGAAACTGCAAAAGACTTCGTATAACCTACCCTATCCCATAATCACAAGAAGAATACAAGATGATTTGCAAGTGGGGTCGCAAGTGGATAAACGATTTCTTATTTCTTCTTTATTATTTCTTATTTTGCGAAGCATTATGAATTACATTATAGCAATTGACCAGAGTACATCGGCTACGAAGGCGGTGATCTTCGATGAGCACTGTCACCTTATCTGCCGCAAGAATGTCTCCCACAAGCAGTATTACCCTCAACTCAGTTGGGTTGAGCACGATGCGGAGGAGATTTACAACAACACTGTTGAGGCGATAAAGGAGGCTGTCGGTACTATTCAAGGAGATAATATCTCCTATTCTTTGGCGATAACCAACCAGCGTGAGACGGCTGTCGTATGGAACCGCTTCACAGGCAAACCGATTTACCATGCCGTGGTGTGGCAGTGCCAGCGTGGGGCGGCTATCTGTGAGGACTTGAAGCAGCGTGGCTACACGGAAATGATACGTGAGCGCAGTGGACTGCTCATCGACCCTTATTTTGCCGCAAGCGGCGTGGAATGGATTCTTGATAATGTAGAGGGTGCAAGGGAAATGGCTGACAAGGGCGAACTGCTTATGGGTACTATCGACACCTGGCTTATCTGGAAACTCACTGGCGGCAAGGAGCATGTTACTGACTACACCAATGCTTCCCGCACTTTGCTATTCAATATCCACACTTTGGATTGGGATGACGAACTCCTGAAATTGTTCACCATTCCCCGCAACATGATGGCGAAACCTCTGCCTTGTGATTCTCTCTTCGGTGAGACTACGATAGAAGGTCTTTTCGATATGCCAATTCTCATTGCCGGCGTTCTCGGTGATTCCCATGGTGCTCTTGCAGGACAGATGTGCTTTGAGGCTGGTATGGGAAAGGCGACCTACGGCACTGGATCTTCCGTTATGGTGAATATAGGTGAGGAGGCTGTCAATGCTCCTGAAGGATTGGTAACGTCTGTCGGCTTTGCTGCTCAAGGCAAGGTGTTCTATGCCTTTGAGGGCAACATCCATTGCACGGGGGCAACGATTGCTTGGTTAGCTGAGAACCTGAAACTGATCAACAGTCCTTCGGAGGTTGAGCAGTTCGCTCTCAGTGTTCCTGACAACGGTAACGTTTACCTCGTTCCTGCTTTCGCCGGACTCGGTGCACCGTGGTGGAATCCACAGGCTAAGGCGATGATCTGCGGTATGACTCTTGCTACTGAAAAAGGACATATCTGTCGTGCGGCTCTCGAGGCTATCGCTTATCAGATTAAGGACTTACTCGACCTTATGACAAATCATGCTAACATAGCCCTCAAAGAGCTCCGTGTTGACGGTGGTCCTACGAAAAACAAACTGCTCATGCAGTTCCAGGCTGATATGCTCAATGCTTGTATCAACCGCTCTGACGTTGAAGAGGCTTCGGCTTTAGGTGCTGTAGTGATGAATGGACTTGCCCGCAAGGTGTGGAAAGATTTCGACGAGGTGGCTGCACTCCGCACTTCCGACAACCGTATCTTCCCCAACATGCCTGATGATGTCCGCTCCCGCCTCTATGCCGGTTGGACAGAAGCTGTAAAAACGGTAAACAGAAAGTAATAATTACAACGATAAAAACATGAACAAGAATTAAGTAAATTTGTTCTCAACTTGTCTCAAGCAATATCGAATTCTTAATTCTTAACTCTTAACTCTTAATTTGATTTATCATTATGATTTTAAAAGCAAAAACAGGAAAAGAAACTTTTGGATTAATAATCGGTACTCGTGCATATTTCAACTCTGACCTTGCCATTGACGTGCGCAAGACTTTGTTGGACAAATTGGAGGAAGCTGGTTACGGTTATGTAATCCTTGATGAGTGTGACACTCCTACTGGCGGTTCAATGGAAACAGTGGAGGACGGCAAGAAATGCGCTGCCCTGTTCCGTGCCAACCGTGAGGACATCGATGGTATCATCGTCTCTCTGCCTAACTTCGGGTTTGAGGTAGGCATCATCAATGCTATCAGTCGTGCGGAACTGAATGTTCCGGTTTTGGTTCAGGCTTGCGACGACGAGAACGACAAGGTTGATCTTGACAGCCGTCGTGACGCTTTCTGCGGCAAAATTTCCGTTTGCAACAACCTCTACCAGTATGGCATCCCTTTCACTGACACCACTCTGCACACTTACTCTATCAAGAGTGAACTGCTGATGAAAGACATCAACAAGTTTGCTGCTATCTGCCGTGTCGTGCGCAAACTAACTCACGCCCGTATCGGGCAGATTGGTACTCGTCCACTCGGCTTCAACACCTGCCGTGCCAGTGAGAAAATACTTCAGGCAAGCGGCATAACGGTTGTGCCTGTTGACCTTAGTGAAATTCTTTGCAACGCCCAGCGTATCGACAACGATGCGGCTGCACTGAAAGCAAAAATGGAGGAAATCAGTCATTATGCAAAGGTTCCCGAGTCTTATCAGGAGAAATTAGCTTTGCAGGCTAAATTCGGCTTGGCTGTCGAGGAGTGGATACAGGCCAACGATGTTGATGCCGCCGCAATACAGTGTTGGGATTCTTTGGAGCAAAACTATGGTTGCGCCGCCTGCGTTACTATGAGTA
>JAJQAR010000035.1 GCA_021203705.1 Prevotella sp.
ACAAACTCGCCGCAGTACGCCGATTCTTCAATTCCGCAACAACGGAATTGAACAATGCCGTGCAGACATTCCCCTCGAATATCTTCGCAAACCTGTTCGGTTTCCACAAAGAACCGATGTTCGAGGTACCGCAAGAGGAACGCTCTACTTACGACAAGGCTCCCGAAATAAATTTTTGAAGTTAATATAACTTTTCATTACCCTCAAAAAGGATTACAAGAGGATTACTGCCACAATGAAAGTTCCGATTAAGCAAACACAATCAAACTCGTTTGAATTTTTCGATTAAGCGAGTGCAGAGCCGAACTTGTTCGAGCTATGCAGAACGTGAGAAAAATCACCTAAGTAATTGTTGAGCGTGAGGAACTTCACGCCAAAGGCGTAATTTTTAACTTTTAATTTTTAACTTTTAACTTTAGCATGCGGTATGTAGGAATGTACACCCAGATCAGGCGCAACAATATGCTTACGATAGTGTTGCTCCTGATGTTCCCTGTCATCATATTGGGCATGATTTGGATTTTCTTAGCTTTGATTAACTACTTCGGCAACGGGTATTACGACCAATATGGTAACGTGGTGCACGAGCTTGACGCAGCGACGGTGAACTATTATTTCATCAGCACTATACCGTGGGTAATCATCGGTGTAGGTATCTGGTTTCTCATCGCCTACTTCTCCAACACCGCTATGGTGCGTAACGCCACCGGCGCACACCCCGTAACTCGCATGGAAAATCCACGTATCTACAACATTGTGGAAAACCTTTGCATGACGTGCAACATGGACATGCCAAAGATAAATATCGTTAACGACCAGCAGCTTAATGCTTTTGCAAGTGGTATAGACAAGAAAAGCTACACGGTAACGTTGACGACTGGCATAATAGACCGTCTTAATGATGATGAACTTGCTGGCGTCATAGCTCATGAGTTGACGCATATCCGAAACCGTGATACTCGTCTGCTTATCACAAGTATTATATTTGTGGGTATCATCTCTACTATTATGAGTTTGGTGATTCAGATGATGTACAATGCGATATGGTTCGGCGGGGGTAGGCGAAGAAGCAATGACGAGAAAAGCAGTGGTATTTCCATTATCGTCATCCTCCTCATCGGCGTTATCTGCTGTGCAATAGCTTATTTCTTCACCTTACTTACTCGCTTCGCTATATCACGGAAACGGGAATATATGGCTGACGCAGGTGGTGCTGAACTGTGCGGCAATCCTTTGGCTCTCGCCTCGGCACTCCGCAAGATTTCTGGCGACCCTGGTCTTGCCAACGTAAAAAGGGATGACATAGCACAACTGTTCATAATCCACCCGCAGCATTTCGCTCCTGGCATGATGAGCTTTTTCAACTCACTTTTCAGTACTCACCCCGACACACAGAAAAGAATAGAGATTTTGGAGCAGTTCTGATATCCACTCTGAATAATCTTACCATAAAACATGACAAATGAGCAACAGGAAAGGTTTGATAGCATTGAGTCCGTTGATAGTCTTCATCGGACTTTACCTCGTTACGTCACTCATTGCCAACGATTTTTATGCCGTTCCTATTAGTGTCGCCTTTCTTATCTCCAGTATCTACGCTGTTGCCATCTCCCGTGGCTCTACTCTCTCCGAGCGCATCGTAACATTCAGCCGTGGCGCAGGAACGGCTAACATAATGCAGATGTTGTGGATATTTGTCTTGGCTGGGGCTTTCGCAAGCACCGCAAGAGAAATAGGATGTATCGACTCCACCGTCAACCTTATGCTGCGCATCCTCCCTGGAAACATGGTTCTTTCTGGGTTATTCCTCGCCACTTGCATAATAAGTCTGTCTATCGGCACAAGCGTAGGCACTATCGTGGCTCTCGTGCCCATTGCCGCAGGATTAGCGGAGGGAACTGGCACGAGTATATCACTTATGACTGCCGTTGTAGTGGGTGGTGCTTTCTTCGGGGATAATCTGTCGTTCATTTCCGACACTACCATAGCCGCCACTTCATCTCAAGGCTGCAGAATGAGCGATAAGTTCAAAGCCAACTCGTTCATCGCCATTCCTGCTGCTGTCGTAATCCTCGTTCTTTACACCGTTATGGGACTTGACATCAATTCACCTACGGATATCTTACCTACTAATTATATCAAGATATTGCCATACGCGGCAGTTCTCATAACGGCATTCATGGGTTTCAACGTAATGACAGTTCTGACAATAGGAATTGCACTTACTGGTATCATCGGTTTCGCCGACGGCTCTTACAACCTTTATGGTTGGTTCGGCGCAATGGGTAAAGGCGTGCTGGATATGAGCGAACTGATTATCATAACGATGCTTGCTGGCGGTCTGTTTGAGGTGATACGCAGTCAGGGTGGTATCGACTACATAATACAAAAGATAACCCGACACATTCACGGCAAACGGGGTGCGGAATTTGTAATAGGCACTCTTGTGGCATTGGCTGACGTATGCACTGCCAACAACACAGTGGCTATAATAACAGTGGGCGGTATAGCAAAGAAAATCAGTGATGCCTACGGGGTGGACAACCGTAGAACGGCAAGCATCCTCGACACGGCAGCCTGCTTCATGCAAGGCATCATTCCTTACGGCGCACAAATCCTTATGGCGGCAGGATTGGCAAAACTAAACCCCATAGACGTATTGCCCTACCTCTATTATCCATACGTGTTGGGCCTCGTAACTGTCCTCGCTATCATTTTCAGATTTCCCAAAAAATACGCATAAAAAAATCCATGCCTGATTAGACATGGATTTTTCGTAAAAAACGGCGGCTACCTGCTCTCCCACGAAATTCGCAGTACCATCGGCGCGGGTGGGCTTAACTTCTCTGTTCGGAACGGGAAGAGGTGGAACACCACCGCCATAACCACCGAAATATTTCCTTTTTCTGTTTCTTTTCGTCCGACTTAACGGAACTCTTTTCCTTTCCGACTCCTCGGACTTGTTTCTTTTGACTTTCTCGGCACAAGCAACACTGCGGATTGACGGCTTTTCTTTGCTTTTCTTTGCGCTCACAGAGGAAAGCGTTCGGGCAATTAGTAGTGCTCGGCTTTGACCTCACAGTCTTTACACCTGCACCCTATCTACGTCGTAGTCTCCGACGACCCTAATTTTGGAGCTCTCATCTCGCGGAAGGCTTCGCGCTTAGATGCTTTCAGCGCTTATCCGATAACAGACGCGGATACCCGGCAATGCACCTGGCGGCACAACCGGCTCACCGGAGGTCTGCCCAACACGGTCCTCTCGTACTAGTGCCAGAACCGCTCAAAACTCCT
>JAJQAR010000078.1 GCA_021203705.1 Prevotella sp.
TTTCAAACGCCTCTCGTTTTTGTTATCTATGCTTTGCAGATTACATCATTCCGCCCATTCCTGGAGCACCCATCGGCATTGCAGCCTTGTCCTCTGGTTTGTCTACGACAAGACATTCAGTCGTAAGGAACATGCCTGCTATTGAGGCTGCGTTCTCGAGGGCTACCCGTGCAACCTTTGCTGGGTCGATGACACCTGCCTTGAACAAATCTTCGTAAATGTCTGTGCGTGCATTGTAACCGAAATTACCATTGCCTTCCTTTACTTTTTGTACAACTACTGCTCCCTCGCCGCCGGCGTTCTCCACAATCTGTCGTAACGGCTCTTCAATGGCACGCTCTATGATGTTGATACCTGTCTGTTCATCAGCATTGTCGCCTTTGAGGTCTTTCAAGTTGTCGAGGGCACGGATATAAGTTGTTCCTCCTCCTGCTACAACACCTTCCTCAATGGCGGCACGTGTAGCGCAGAGAGCATCGTCAACTCTGTCTTTCTTCTCCTTCATCTCTACCTCACTGTTGGCTCCTACATATAATACAGCAACGCCACCAGCCAATTTAGCAAGACGCTCCTGCAACTTCTCCTTGTCGTAGCTGCTTGTGGTATTTGCTATTTCATTCTTTATCTGTGCCACACGGTCGGCGATGAGTTGTTTGTCACCGGCACCACTTACGATAGTGGTGTTATCTTTTGTGATTGTCACTTTGTCGCAAGTACCAAGCATCTCAAGGGTTGCCTGTTCGAGTTTCAACCCCTTCTCCTCACTGATTACAAGTCCGCCAGTGAGAACAGCGATGTCCTCAAGCATTGCCTTGCGACGGTCACCGAAGCCCGGTGCCTTGACAGCACAGATTTTCAGATTGCTGCGCAGACGGTTTACTACCAATGTGGTGAGAGCCTCTGAGTCAACATCCTCTGCTATAACAAGCAGTGGACGACCGCTCTCAACAGCAGCCTGTAAAATTGGCAGGAAGTCTTTCAGATTGCTTATCTTCTTGTCGTATATGAGGATGTATGGGTTTTCCATACTGCACTCCATCTTGTCGGTATCGGTAACAAAATAACTGCTGAGGTAGCCCCTGTCGAACTGCATTCCCTCTACCACACCGATATGGGTATCACGACTCTTGCTTTCCTCGATGGTGATGACACCGTCTTTTGTTACTTTGCGCATAGCGTCAGCGAGGAGTTTTCCTATTTCCGGGTCGTTGTTCGCACTTACAGCCGCAACCTGCTCGATTTTGTCGTAGTCGTCGTTGACTTTCTCTGATGTGTTCTTGATATACTCAACAACATTGGCTACTGCCTTGTCGATACCGCGCTTCAAGTCCATTGGATTTGCACCGGCTGTAACATTCTTCAAACCTACATTGATAATGCTCTGTGCGAGTATCGTTGCTGTTGTTGTTCCGTCACCTGCGTCATCACCAGTCTTACTTGCTACACTCTTTACCAACTGTGCGCCTGTGTTCTCAAAGTGGTCCTCAAGCTCGATTTCCTTTGCTACAGTAACACCGTCCTTCGTAATCTGTGGTGCACCGAATTTCTTTTCGATAATCACGTTCCTACCCTTAGGACCGAGAGTAACCTTTACTGCATTTGCCAACTGGTCAACACCCTTTTTCAAAAGGTCGCGGGCTTCAACATTGAATTTGATATCTTTTGCCATATTCTATTTCCTTTCGTTCTTTTTGTTTTTTGACTTTAACAATTACTTAATAATAGCGAGCACATCGCTCTGGCGCATCATCAGGTATTTAACGCCCTCATACTCCAGTTCCGTTCCTGAATACTTTCCATAAAGTACCTGGTCTCCTGCCTTGAGAATCATCTCCTCGTCCTTTGTGCCATTACCTACAGCAACGATAGTTCCGTGAAGTGGTTTCTCTTTTGCCGTATCAGGAATTATGATACCTCCGATTTTCTCTTCTGCCGCAGCTGGTTGTACCAACACGCGGTCTGCCAATGGTTGAATGTTCATAATCTTATATTTTTTAGTTGTTATATTATATATGTGTTTACTATATATGTCATAGTTGTTCTCTTATCGCATAGCGAAAACCGTGCCAAAAACTCCTTTCCCGAATTTTTGTCACTATCAAACTGAAATTTTGTCACTCTTTAATTTTCAATACCGCTTTGCGGCTATCTTACGCGCAGCACATCTCCTACCTTAATGCTGTAATACGGACTTAGGTGATTCATTTTGTAGAGATTCTCCAATCTGATGCCATAATATTGCGCTATGGAATACATACTGTCGCCGTCTTTCACCACGTGCGGACGTTTCCTGTATGCCTTTTCTGCCTTCTTCTGCTTCTGTTTCAGGTATATACGCTCACCCTCAACAAGTTCGTCTCGCTTGTCACGTTCATTATATTTAGCGAGTTTCCTATATGAGATATGCGTTTCCTTTCCCAAGGATCTGAAAGTGTCGCCTTCCCTTACTATCAGATAATAATTATTGTTGTTGGAGTAAATTTCATGTGAGTATGCGCTGTATGTTCCTGAATGTTCAACGACAAACTTATCGTATTTGGAGGCTGAGTCATATTGATATAGCTTATAAAGTTCTATCAGTTCTATAAGATTTTTGGCGTATGTAGGACTTGTGGCATAGCCGCATGATTTCAGCCCATGTGCCCACCCCTTATAATTGGTGCGTTTCAGTGTAAACAGTTTACTGTATCGGGGGCGCAACAGAAACTGACTGTGGTCCTCGTAGCTCTCCACCACATTCTTGTATTTCCTGAAACATTCTCCCTTCGCATCATCATCATAATACATTGTCTTGCCCGTCCAATCATGGCATTTTATTCCGAAATGGTTATTGCCCTTGGTTGCCAACTCGCTCATTCCGGCACGACTTTCAAGAAGCCCCTGTGCCAATGTGATACTTGCCGGGATGTTGTATTTCAGCATCTGTGAGATTGCCAAATCCTTGTATTGGTCTATATACGCCTGATAACGTGAGTTCCATTTCATTTGTGCATTAATGGAGACGCACGACAATAGGGATATACATATAATAAATAACCTGACCTTTTTCATGTTTTCGGCAAAGTTATCGAAAAGAGTAATCGAAAACTTACTTGCTAATTTATAGAAATTGCATATTTTTTGCAAAGATAGTGGAAAACCGTCGGAGAGCAAAAAAACAACTTCAAATGTTTGTAATAATAGTTTAAATTAATTATTTTTGCACACAATAAAAATTTAAAGGTAAAACAAATACAAGGAAAACATATTAATTATGGCAGAAAAAAGAGTTTACACTTTCGGTAACGGTAAAGC
>JAJQAR010000194.1 GCA_021203705.1 Prevotella sp.
TGTTTATCCTGTTACGGTTACATACGATGAACTTACTTACAGTGGCAGTACTCACAAGGTGCAAATATCTTTTTATAACCCTTCTTTGGGCGTGTACTATAACGGTATGATAGACATCCCTATATATTTGGCAGGGGTTTATGAGGACGGCAATGAGATGGAACTCTTCTATAACAGTTACTCCTCAGATAATTCCAATACGCTTATCGAGTTTTATGCAACGAAATATTGATAGTTTTCGTATCTGTTATTTTACACCGTTGTCGTGGTCGCCATTGTAGAGTTTGCGGTTTCCTGCGTTGTATTTGCGCCCGTAACTGAACTTGTAGGCTAAACTGAAATAAATCATGTTGCCATTATTCTTGATGTAGGTGTGACCGACACTCTTGTAATACTGGCTGAGGCACTCGCTGTAATAGTCGAAGCCTTGTGCGTAGCCCAACAACATCACACCAAGTCCCACTTCCAGTCCCTTGTACTTGTATGAGGCATCGAGGAAAGAAGCATTCTCTCCACCATAGATATTTTCTCCCCACAGAGATCTGTCAGCCGTTCCGAATGCGTAACTGACATCCCAGTTGCCCAACATCAGTTCAGCCGAGCAGCCCCATTGCAAGTAGTTGTAGTTATGCAAGTAGTTATTGCCATGACTTCTGAATGTGGAGAATGAGCAGTTAGCTTTCAGGTCAAGAATGTCTTTTATGGCGTGAAGCGTGAAATCCAACTCCTGGTAGCTATTCAAGAAGTTCTTCTGGTTTTCAGACTTTGTAATAATCATATAAGAGCCATCATCCTGCAGTTCCGGGTATATTGATGAAGAAATAGGGTGGGAGGAGTAACTAAGTGAGCCGTAATAGTTCAGGGAGAACACCTCTGTATCCCAGTCGAAAGACAGGGAATTTGAGTTCTGCCACCATGGTTTTAGGTATGGGTTGCCGTCGTTAGCAGTGAGATCATCCTCCTGCTGTCTTACGTCACTTAGGTCAGACAGAGATGGCGTTATCTCTGACAATCTGCTTGATAATCTTATAGATGTATTCTTAGAAGGACTGTATTTCAATGACAATTGTGGGCGGAACGTCCATTTGTTGAAACCTATATCTTCCTGATAAACCCTGTTATAACTTGTCCCGACACCCAACGTGTAGTTCAGCTTCCACAGAGAGCCTTGCAGTTGTGCGAAGAAATAAAGTTTTTGAGAATTTAGTACTGCATCAGTGTTCACATTGCCGGTATAGTCGTTGTTGGTATGACTGATGGTATATTCGGCACCTGCTGACAGCACTTCCTTTTTCATTGTCTTTGAGTAGATGGCTTCAGTAATAAGAGAATATTTTTTACCGTCGGTGGTATAGCTGTAATCATTGAGAGGGTCGCTCTGCATAGACTGTTCCTCTGACTGGTCATAGAGATAGTCTTTCATCTGATACGAGTAGTCGGTGCCAATATATGTTCCTACCGCATTCAACGCTATACTCTGGTTGTGGGGCATGTTAAGCGAATAGTAAATGTCTATTGCCGGCGTTTGTGTACCATCTTTTATTTTGTTGAATAAGTACAGGTCGGGTTGTCCAGTCTCCTCAACCAACTTGTTTACACCACGTTTCGGGGAATTGTAGTTATTGAACTTAAAAGCAATGTTAAACGTGTATTTGTCGGGCTCGGCAAGGTTGTAAGCTATTTGTAGGTCATTGGTGGCGTACATGAAAGGAGTGTTCAGACCGATATAGTTCTTGTCGTGTACCGTACCGTCAGGGAAATTATATGTGGTGTAACTGCTGTAACGACGTTTGTCGTATTCACGGTATGAGAAGTCGTAATTGATACTGAACTCAGATTTCTTGTAGTTGAACTTGAAATATGCATCGGTGTTGTTGAAGCCAGTGGTGAAAGCCTGGTCGGTGCTTGCGCCACCCACACAACCGGAATATCTGCGCTTGACGACATAGTTGATAACGGCGGCGAGATTGTCATTAGAATAGCGCACGCCAGGGTTGTCGATGTATTCTACCCTAATCACCTCATCAGGTTGCAGTGATATGATGTCTTGCATCTCCGCCTTTATATCGTTGATACGTATCTGCACGTCCCCACCCCGAGTAGAAGATATTTGTCTTTCGGCAACGTTCACCTTGATACCGTTTAGCGACAGTTTGTTCAGCAGGTCGTAACCGTTTGACGAATGTTTCACAATTGTTTTTGAAGGGATATACAGTTGGCGGTCAACCTTGTTGATTATTCGCACCCCGTTGACTGTTACCTCTTTGAGGTTTACAATGGTGTCAGCCATAAGACTTTCAGAGTCTTCAGCTACTATGCTGTCGTTTTGTGCCATTGCCGCAGTGCAGACAGTGAACAGAATAAGGATTAACAGTTTTGTTAAACAGAATTGGCAGTGCCGTTTTGTTGATATCATATAATTATCGGTATAAAATAAAACACCTTGTAATTCAATAGTATAGAATACAAGGTGTTTTTGTAGTGGATAGGGGAATCGAACCCCTATGCCAAGATTGAGAATCTTGTATCCTAACCATTAGATGAATCCACCCTTTTTACGCCTGAAACCCCTATGGGGGGGAATTTTGCGTAGTGTTCAATAAAATTCGGATTTGAAATCCTGCTCTTTTTACAAGAGTGGTGCAAAGGTAAAATAAAGTTTTGGATTTCACAAGATTTTAAAGTTGTTTTTTTATCAATGGAGATTTTTTTCCTAAATTTGCAGCGGAAAAACAGAGTGCTTGCAACCTCTTTAAAAACAAGGAAATGAAAGATAAAAAGCAACAGGTAAGTATGTTGTTCATGCTTTTCAGCATACTTTTCTGCGTTTGCCTGATAACGGCAAATGTATTGGAGACAAAGCAGATATTGTTAGGACCTGTAAATATCACAGGCGGTTTGTTGGTTTTCCCGGTTTCTTATATCATTAACGACTGTGTATGCGAGGTGTGGGGCTATCGCAAGGCACGCCTGTTGATATGGACAGGATTTGCGATGAATTTCATATTCGTGCTGTTCGGAGCTTTGGCAGATGCCATTCCCGGCGCACCATACTGGCATAACGAGGAGGGCTTTCATGCCGTGTTTGGACTTGCTCCCCGCATTGCCGCAGCGTCATTTGTGGCTTTTTTGGTCGGCTCGTTCATCAACGCCTACGTGATGAGCCGTATGAAGATTACTTCAAAAGGGAAGCATTTTTCTTTGCGTGCTGTTGTGAGTACGATATTCGGAGAAGGAGCCGATTCGATAGTGTTCTTTCCATTGGCTTTGTCGGGTGTTGTACCCGCAACAGAAATGCTGTCGCTGATATTGTCACAGGTGGTGTTGAAGACATTGTATGAGATAATAGTGTTGCCTCTAACAATACGTGTAGTAAAGAAGACGAAAGCGTATGAGGGGACAGACGTATATGATAATGGTGTTAATTATAACGTGTTTAAAGTAAACGAATAGGAATATGCAGGAAAACAGAAAAGATGAGGGACTGAAAAGTTTAGGTGCAAAGACGGGATATAAAATGGACTATGCGCCAGAGGTGTTGGAGACATTCGCCAACAAGCATCCAAAAAATGATTATTGGGTGAGGTTCAACTGTCCTGAATTTACCTCTCTCTGTCCAATTACGGGGCAGCCAGACTTTGCGGAAATAAGAATTTGCTATATACCTGGTGAGAGGATGGTTGAGAGCAAAAGTTTGAAACTATATCTGTTCAGTTTCAGAAACCATGGCGATTTCCATGAGGACTGTGTGAATATCATTATGAAAGATCTCATAAAACTAATGAATCCCAAGTATATAGAGGTAACAGGTATATTTACCCCACGAGGTGGGATAAGTATCTATCCTTACGCCAACTATGGGATGCCTGGCACTAAGTACGAGAAATTGGCGGAAACGAGGTTTCAGAACTTCGGTTTAAATGAAATCAAGTGATTAATCACAGAAAAAACTTGCGCTTTCGTCAGTCCTTTCTGTAATAACCCTGCGTGCCGTTCTTGAATTTCAGACTTAGACTGTCTTTTCTGAGGAATTTTATTTCCGCAGTATCACTTTCAATTACGGTGGAAACTTTCTTCCCTTGTCTTACTACTTTCTTTTGAGACAGGAGCAGCAAGCCGTTGTATATTCTCCATTCAGTATAACTCTTTATTTCGGGATATACTACAGGATTGTTGTCCTGATTTGAATATTTCTTGCCTATCGGTTCTGCCACGTTGTTACGCTTTATAGCGAAACCTTGCTCATTTGGCTTCATCCGTGACTGTATTATCGAGTCTATGTTTTCTTCAATGTTCTTCGAACTCAACTCTTTCTTTATACCATTGCGTGGTTCAGGCATTGCCTTATACACCCAGTTGCCTTTCAGTTGATCGAGGTTTATCACCTCGTCGGCGACAGTACTGTCAATCGGGTTCAGCACAACAGCAATCCAGTCGCCTGTTGTCATTCTTCCCAATATCTTGTGCTTTTGTACGGCATCGATAATGTCGTAGGTTACGGGGTCTCCGCCATCGAAAGAGAGGAAAATAAGAACGGAGTCGGTACATCCCTCGCAGGCGAGACCGTAGAGAGTGGAATCCCCCTCAACTTTTGTGCTTGAATTAATAGAATCGTTTATTATCGTATTATTCTTTGTTGTCTTATTACTACTGCATGATATAGTAGTAATAGCAATGAGAAGCATGATGAAAGTTATAAGTTTTTTCATATTTGTTGCTATTTATTAGTCAAAAGTCGAATTTGTTGCAAACTTACACAAAAAAGGTGTAAAAACATAATGATTTGGGAATAAAAACAAAATATTCGTACAAAAGGATATAAAGAAGCGTGAACAAACATATTTTATCGGTTTGTTCACGCTTCTTTGTAATGATTATGAAAGGAAACCCAACAAAGCACCGGCGGCGACGGCTGAGCCGATGACACCTGCCACGTTAGGACCCATGGCGTGCATGAGAAGGAAGTTGTGGCGGTCGTATTCCAGTCCGATATTGTTGGAAATTCTTGCGCTCATCGGTACGGCACTGACACCGGCGTTACCAATAAGAGGGTTTATCTTCTTTCTTCTTGGTAAGAACAAATTCATAAATTTCACGAACAATACACCTGAAGCTGATGCTATAACAAAAGCCAACGCACCGAGCAGGAATATGAAAATCGTGTTTAGTGTGAGGAACTCGCTTGCCTGTGTGGAGCAGCCAACGGTAAGACCGAGCAGCATAACAACGATGTCGTTGAGGGAATTGCCCGCCGTCTTTGCCAAACGTGTCGTCTTGCCGGATTCTTTCAGGAGGTTACCGAAGAACAGCATGCCCAACAGAGGGAGACCCGAAGGTACGATGAACGTTGTGAGCAACAGTCCGATGATAGGGAAGAGGATACGCTCTGTCTGACTTACGTTGCGAGCCGGTTTCATGTGGATAACCCTTTCTTTCTTTGTAGTGAGTAGACGCATGAGAGGTGGCTGTATAACCGGTACAAGAGCCATATAAGAATATGCGCACACAGCGATTGCGCCCATCAGGTTAGGACATAGTTTCGAGGATAGGAAAATGGCGGTAGGTCCGTCAGCTCCTCCGATAATCGCTATACCAGCAGCCTGGTTAGGTTCAAATCCCAATGCGGTAGCCAACATGTAAGCACCGAAGATACCAAACTGAGCTGCTGCACCGATAAGGATGAGTTTAGGGTTACTGATAAGAGCTGAGAAGTCGGTCATCGCGCCAATTCCGAGGAATACCAATGGTGGATACCAGCCCTGTCTTACACCTTGATAGAAGATGTTCAGTACTGAGTTGTCCTCGTAAAGACCTATCTCAAGTCCAGCGTCGGCACGGAAGGGTATGTTACCGAGAATAATACCGAGACCAATCGGCACCAAGAGTAATGGTTCGAAATTCTTTTTTATGGCAAGCCAGATAGCGACGATGCCGACCACAATCATAATGAGATTGGTGACCTCTGCATTGGCAAACCCTGTATATGAAAGAAACTCATTGAAGTTTCTTGCTATAAAACTCGTAAATTCCATGACGGTAAGATTATCCGATTACTACTAATGTGTCACCTTCCATTACGGTGTCGCCCTTGCTAACATTTATCGAGGTGATTGTTCCGTCACATTCAGCCTCAATCTTGTTCTGCATTTTCATGGCTTCAAGAATTACGACACACTTGCCTTGCTTTACGGTATCGCCTACGTTAACCCTGATTTCGGTGATTGTACCAGGCAGAGGTGCTGTCACCTTAGTGCCAGCGGCTTCAGCAGGCTTCTGTTTAGGCTGTGGTGCAGGTGCTGGCTTGGCTGCCGTATCATTTGCAGGTGCGTGAACAACGGTCTTTGGCTTGCTCTGTACGGTGGCAGGGTTGATAGGTTGTTTCATCTCCACCTCAAACGGGATGCCGTTTACATTTACTTTTGCTATGTTTCCCTCAACATCAACTATCTCAACCTCATAGTCGATACCTTGAACTTTATATTGATATTTGTTCATATCCTTATGTTTTTATGTATTTAATTTTCTGTTATGGCATTATCGGTTCTTCAGGGAGCACGTTCCAATATGTCTGACGTGGCTTGATAGTTATCACGTTGCTCTCAATATCGTGCACGTCATCATCATATTGTTTCAGTGCCATTGCTATCACGGCGATATAAATCTCCTTATCTATGCCGCCGGTCTGCATACCGTCGGTGAGTATTACTTTCGTCTTGTGACTTGTCTCTGCAATTATCTCACCAGTCTTTACTGCCGTCTTGATAGGTTGCATCTTGGCAGCTTTTGCAAGAGCTTCCTTATGTGACATAAACAGACCGAGCAGGCGGAAGAAAATATATAGCAGTGCGAGACAAGAGAAAACGATACCCATGGAGAGAACTGTTATACCGAAGCCGTGAGGGTCTTCGCGTTTCAGTTTTGCTATTTTTGTCTCGTCAACATGAATGTAGTTTTCTATTCCAGGTGTAACGTTGTCCTTGTTTTTCACCTGCCATACGGCGGCACCGTCTTTCTCACGGGCGTAAGACTGGTCGTCAGCCAGCACAGGAACAGTCACAGAGTCGATAATGTCAATGGCATTACCATCGTAAAGGGCAATCCACAGGGGCTTGTCGCTATCAACGTGTGCGG
Source organism: Prevotella sp. (assembly GCA_021203705.1). GTDB lineage: Bacteria > Bacteroidota > Bacteroidia > Bacteroidales > Bacteroidaceae > Prevotella. Next base: position 7,132 of record JAJQAR010000194.1, read on the forward strand.
TTAGATGCTGTGTACCCTTAGAGGGGTTGCTGTTGAGGAATAGCACGATGTGCTTACGTGCAGTCAGTGTTGTACGCTCATCATTGCTTGGAATACAACTCATCATGCTGACACGTTGCGGCACGGTGAGACTTTTGTCAAGCACTCTTCGGTCGGTTGTTATGTACATTCCTCTCACGTCGTAGGTGGAATAAGCCGTATTAGCCAATTCGAGCCAGGCATCCCGTTGTCCGTAAGCGTCTAACAAGCCAGCCTTGTTCTTAGTTTGCACCTCGTTGATCTTGATGTTGCGTGCGCCTTGGGCAAGCATGGCAACAGTTCCAAGAAACATGGCGCAAAGTAGTAAGCCTGTTCTTTTCATTATTGTTACAGTTGTATATTTAGATTTTCATTATCTGCAAAAGAATAGCACTAATAGTTGTGCGAGGAATATTCTCAGGAACATGCTGAGCGGATAAACCGTTGAGTAGCCTACTGCAGGGGCTTCCTTTGAGCATATTGATGAGGAGTAAGCCAATGCTGGTGGGTCGGTGTATGTACCGCCTATCATACCTATTAAAGTGAAATAGTTGAACTTGTATTTCAAGCGTGCTATCACACCGATTATCAGAATTGGTATCACGGTAATCAGGAAACCCGTATATACATATTTCAGTCCGTCGCCGGCAACCACAGTCTCTGCAAATCCCGCACCAGCCTTTATTCCCACGCTTGCCAAGAACAGTACAAGTCCAATCTCGCGCAGCATTAGGTTAGCACTTGTGGTGGTGTAGGTTACAAGGTGTACCTTGTAGCCATATCTGCCTATGAGGATGGCTATGATTAACGGACCTCCAGCCAAGCCGAGCTTTACGGGAACCGGTATGCCCGGTATCATTATAGGTATACTTCCGAAAAGTATTCCGATGAAGATACCAATGAATATTGTTGCTATGTTGGGAGCGTCAAGTCGTTTTATGGAGTTTCCCAATATCGATGCTACACGGTTTACCTCATCCTCACGCCCGACAACCATTATACGGTCGCCAACCTGAAGGGCTAAACTTGGACTTGCGAACAGTTCCATTCCTTGACGTGTAACACGTGTTACGTTCACACCGAAAATCCTTGAGAAGTGCATTTTCCCCAGTGTCTTGCCGTTCATGGAAGCGCGTGTAACGACAATCCTCTTACTTACCATCGGCACATCCTGTTCTTCCCAGTCAACCTCCGCTGAAGGACCTATAAATGCTGTTATCGCTTCGGCATCTGCTTCCGCACATACGAAATATAGTTTGTCGCCCTTGTGGAAAATAGTGTTTCGGTTAGGAATGCTAACGTGTCCGTCGTGCAGTATTCTGGAACATACGAAGTCGCGGTTGAGGAATGCGTGTACCTGCATCAGTTTTTTGCCTTCTAAATATGAGTTGGTAACCTCCAATGTCATGTGATGTGGCTTCACGCTTTCGTTTTCTTCTTCTTCTAATGTCAATTTCTTCTCTTCGTTTTCGAGCTTCACCCTGCAGATGAACCTCACGGCTATCATCGCTCCTATTATTCCGAGAACGCCGAGCGGATAGGCGCAGGCATATCCTGAAGCTATCTGCGGCACTTCGTTTTTAGGAAATATGGAGCTCAATGCCTCACTTGCCGCACCCAAACCAGGGGTGTTGGTGACCGCTCCATATAGTGTACCGATCATCATCGGCAGGTTTCGGGGATTTGATGTGTCAAAAAAGAGATAGTAGCATGCGAACATCACAGCAATGTTCAGGAGTATCATTATGGCAGCCAACACGTTCATGGTGATACCGTCGTGCTTGAAACTGGCGAAGAAGCCAGGACCTACCTGAAGACCTATCATGAACACGAAAAGTATCAGACCAAATTCCTGTAGAAAAGAAAGAATGTTTGGGGATGCGGTAAATCCGATGTGCCCTGCTGCTATTCCTGCGAACAGTACAAAAGAGACTCCAATAGAAACGCCTCCGACCTTTATTTTTCCGAGATACACGCCTATTGCGATAACTACCGCATACAATAATACGACATGTGCGACGGAATCAGTTGCCGTAAATAAATCTATTAACCACATAGCTCTTTTTAAAGGTGGTGCAAAAGTAGCTAAAATATCATTCAAACAATAATTTTTATGCAATTTTTTTAAATTTCCAAATCTTTGCTTGCTATGGGGGAACACTAGTATGACTACCAAATTAAACAAACGACCTTTGCAGTAAGACAAAAGGAGTAATGATAATTGACAATCTCGACATAATAAAGAAACTAATAGCTGATGCGGAAAG